>DAIOWL010000360.1:0-4768 GCA_036758545.1 Streptosporangiaceae bacterium
GCCGGATTCGTCTCCTCCCGGGTCGGGAACTACCAGATATCCCCGGTGTACGGACTGCTGCCCGGCCAGATGTGGGTCCGGTAACAGGCATTCTCGTAGGACTTTGTTTCATGTCGTCGTGCCGTCTCACATGCCGACCTTCGGTTAGAAAGTGGCTTTCTACTCAAAAGGTTCGGTAGAACGTCACAACCACTGAATCCGCCGAGGGCAACCGTAGTGAGGCGCGGCAATCGGACATGGCGCGGATCGCGCCCGCCCGTGTAGCAGGGGAATCAGCCACGCGACAGCCCCGCCGGCTCCGGACCCGAACCTGGCGGACCCGCCGGCTCCGGACCCGACGGACCAGGACCCGACGTCGGCGGACCCGGCGCCGACGGATCCGAGGCCGCGGAGTCATTCAGTGTCGCCTGGAGCCGCTCCGCGGGCACCCTGATGTGCTCGGCGGTCAGTGCGGCCGCGCGGTCCGCGTCCCGGAGCCTGATCGCCGCCAGGATCGCGCGGTGCTCGGTCAGCGCGTCGTCCATGCTGCCGCGCAGCGCCAGCGTGCGGTTCCGGAACCGGCCGATCTCGCCTTCGAGCCGGTGGTGCACCTCCTGCAGCTTCGGGTTGCCGCTCAGCTCGCACAGCAGCTCGTGGAACGAGACGTTGGCGGTGAAGAACTCCCGCACCGCGCCCTCGGCGCCGTACGCCGCCATCTGGTCGATGAGTTCCTGCAGCCGCGCGAGGTCCGCCTCGGTGACCCGCGGAATCAGCAGCCGGACCGCCATCACCTCGAGCGCCTCGCGGACCTGGTACGCGTCGATCAGTTCCTGCGGGGTCAGCGACCGGACCTCGGCCCGGCGCCGCGGCCGCATCGTGATCAGCCCTTCGGCCGCCAGGCGGCCCATGGCTTCCCTGATGGGGCCGCGGCTTATCGCGAGTTCCTTGGACAGTGCCACTTCGGACAGTTCGGTGCCGGGCAGGAGGTGATCGGCCAGGATCTCGTCGCGCAGGTGCTCATAGACCCGCTGCGACAGCGTCAAGTTGTCGAACGCTACCGCCACTAGCTCACCCCTCCGCCGAACCTAACCTACGAAGCCACCGGATCGGCCGTCGGCAGGCGTCGGCCCCGGCGAATCGCTTCGCCCCGCCAGGTATAGCAGCGACGCTACACGAACCCCACGATCCAGGAGATGTCCGCGCCACCCGGCGAACTGACGAGCGGCCCGGCATAAAACAGCTGATCAAGGAACGGTACCTGCACCGCGAGCGTGAGGTGGACGCCATCCGCTGCGGCGCTCCGCCCGCGCGTACCCTATAAGGCTCTTACTACTACGAAGGGTGACAATGAAGGCGCCGCGTCCTGAGGCACCGCGTCCTGGGTGGGCGCGTCCGAGTCCCGCGGACCTGACCGCGGCCGCGAACCGAACCATCCCCGACGTGCTGCCCGGTGCGGGGGAGTCGCTGCACGTGCTGTTCTGCGGCATCAACCCGAGCCTGTACTCGGCCGCGACCGGCTGGCACTTCGCCCGGCCGGGCAACAGGTTCTGGCCCGCGCTGCACCTGTCCGGCTTCACCCCGCGGCGCCTGGCCCCCGCCGAGCAGGACCTACTCGGCGGCTACGGCCTGGGCATCACCAACCTGGTCGCCCGCGCCACCGCCCAGGCCGCCGAGCTCGACCCCGCCGAACTCCGCGCCGGAGGCGAGCGCCTCCTCACCCTGATCGCCGACCGCCGCCCTCGCGTCCTGGCCGTGGCCGGCGTCACCGCCTACCGCACCGCCTTCGGCCGCCCCCGCGCCGCCATCGGCTCCCAGCCCGATTCCCTCGGCGGGGCCCGGCTCTGGATCCTCCCCAACCCCAGCGGCCTCAACGCCCACTGGACCCTCGCCGCCATCGCCGCCGAGTTCGCTGCCCTCCGCGCCGCCGCAGGCCAGACCGCTTAACGAGTGCCCACGCCCCGCCCGCCAAGCCGCCCGAACGCCAGCCGCCAACCCGCCCGAACGCCAGCCGCCAACCCGCCCGAACGTACTGAAACCCCGGATTCACGGCGCCAGGACGCTATGAATCCGGGGGTTCATGCCGAGGGCTGCACGGCCGGGGCTGCGCTCCATGCTGCGAAGTCCCGCGCCGGCGTGTTTCCTGGCCCGCCCGCCAGGTACATGAGGTGCGTGCCCGTCGGTCCGCCCTTGCGGCGGGCGGGCCGACGGTGCACCAGTTGGAGCCAGCCCCGGGAGCGCCGGGTTCGAATGCCTGGTGACTGGTACCCGGCGCTCCCTTCGCTGACGCCCCCCAACTGGCTCCCGTGTGTAAGAGGGCTGCCTCCCACGATCGCCAACGCTTTTTGACAAAATTTCTCCGGAGATCTCTGGAGGTGCTGGGTGGCGAGCACGGAACCACAAGGATCAGCCGACGACGGCACCGAACCCGATCCGAGATTTACCTTCGCCAACGAGCGGACGTTCCTGGCCTGGAGCCGCACGGCGCTCGCGCTGGTGGTGGCCGGCCTCGGCGTGGTCCAGTTGCTGCCGCCGTTTCCCGGCGTCCCGTGGGGCCGGCGCGTACTCGGCGTGCCGCTGATCGTGTTCGGCGCCGTGGTGGCGGTGGCCGCGTACGGCGAGTGGGTCCGGAGCCAGCGGGCGCTGCGGCACGGTCAGCCGCTGCCCCGGTCGGTCATGCCGCGGCTGCTGGCCGCGGTCATCACCGTGATCGCGGCCATCGCCGCCGTCGTGGTGCTGATCTCGGCGCTCCGGTAGGCGGCCGCCGATGACCACCAGCCCGCCCGATTACGAGGACGCCGATCCAGGCCTGGCCCGGGTCAGGACCTCGCTGGCCTGGACCAGGACGGCGCTCTCGTTCGCCGCCGTCGGCGCCGTGGCGCTGCGGAAGGACATCATCGCCGGGCTGTTCATCCTGGCCACCGCCCCGGTGATCTGGCGGCTCGGCCGCCTGAACCACCATCTCCCCGGCCGGATCCGGCTCGTCACCGCGACGATCGTGGCTGTCTCCCTGGTCGCCCTGGCCGTCGCCCTCACGCACTAGCGACGGGTCGTTATACAGCAACCAAAACCGACGAAGAATCCACTGCTGCCAGAGCTGGCCAGGGACCGGCCAGCCCAGCAGCAGCCCGTTAAAAGTTAAGCATTCACTTGACTATTGCTCGCCTGCCCGTATACTTAAGTAAGTGCCTAACCAATTGTCGCCGCTGGACCAGGTGTTCCACGCGCTCGCCGATCCCACCCGGCGCGGCATGGTGGAACGCCTCGTCCGCGGACCGGCGACGGTCAGCGAGCTATCCCGGCCGCTGGAAATATCACTGCCCGCGGTGCTGCAGCACCTGCAGGTGCTCGAGGCCAGCGGCCTGGTCAGGTCCGAGAAGGCCGGCCGGGTGCGGACCTGCCGCATCGAGCCGGACGCGCTCCGGGCGGCGGAGGCCTGGGTCACGGGACAGCGCACCGCCTGGGAAACCAGGCTCGACCGGCTCGGCGACTATCTCGCTGCCCACGGCACAGACAGCCAGAACACAGACGGCTAGAACACAGGCAGCCAGAACACCAATGACAGCCAGAAGGGCAGTTAACACATGGACCACAACATCACGCACGCCACGTTCACCCTCGAGCGCAGCTACCCGGTGCCGCCCGCCCGCGTCTTCGCGGCCTGGGCCGAACCGGCCGCCAAGGCCAGGTGGTTCACGCCAGGTCCCGGGTTCGGGCACGAGCTCGACTTCCGGATCGGCGGCCGCGAGGTGGCCACCGGTGGCCCGGACGGCGGTCCGGTCATGACGTTCGAGACGTTCTACCGGGATATCGTCCCGGAGCAGCGGATCGTCTACACCTCGACGCTGTCGACCGAAACCGACCTCATGACGGTCTCCCTCACCACCGTCGAGTTCACGCCCGGCGCGGACGGCGGCACCCGGCTCGTCCTCACCGAGCAGGGCGCGTATCTCGACGGCCGGGAGCAGCCCGCCTGGCGCGAGCAGGGCACCGCGGACCAGCTCAAGGCCCTCGCCGGGGAACTCAAGGCGGATGGCTGACCTCCAGGCGGAGGTGCAGGCCGCGGCCGGCGAGCTGGTGGCCGCCGGAACGGAGACCGGCCTGCAGGTCGCGGTGCTCCGGCACGGCCGGGTCCTGGCCGACGTGGTCAGCGGCGTCGCAGACCCGCAGACCGCGAAACCGGTAAGCCCCGGGACCCTGTTCTACGCGGCGTCCGCGGCCAAGGGCGTGGCCGCCTCGCTCGCGCATGTCCTGGCCGAACGAGGCGACATCACCTACGATCTGCGGCTGGCCGACGTCTGGCCGGAGTTCGCCGCCCACGGCAAGGAGCACACCACGCTGCGGCACGTGCTGCTGCACACGGCCGGGCTGCCCGGCCTCCCGCGGGAGACCACGCTCGCGAACCTGTGCGACTGGGACCGCGTATGCGCCGCGCTGGCCGCCGCCGAACCCTGGTGGCGCCCGGGCACCCGGTTCGGCTACCACGCGCTGACCTTCGGCTTCCTGCTCGGTGAGACCCTGCGCCGGGTGACCGGCCGGACGGTGAGCGAACTCCTGCGCGAGGTGCTGACCGGGCCGCTCGGCATCGCGGACGAGGTCTGCTTCGCCGTCCCGCGCCCGCTGCTGCCCCGGGTCGCCCGTCAGGCGGCCGATCCGGCGCCACCCGAGCCGCCGGAAAAGGGCTCACCGCTCGACCGCGCCACGCCGCCCGCGCTGCGCGACGCGGCCAGCTTCGGTAACCGCGCCGACGTGCTCACCGCCGACATCCCGTCGCTCGGCACGATGACCGCCC
>DAIOWL010000360.1:4868-6985 GCA_036758545.1 Streptosporangiaceae bacterium
AACCGCGCCGACGTGCTCACCGCCGACATCCCGTCGCTCGGCACGATGACCGCCCGGGGCGCGGCCCGGATGTACGCTGCCCTGCTCGGCCACGTCGACGGCATCGAGCTAGTGTCGGACCGACGACGAACAGCCATGGCGGCCGTCGCCTTCACCGGGCCGGACGAGGTGATGGGCTTCCCCGTGAGCTGGGCGTTCGGCTACAGCCCGGACCGCCCCGGCGGCGTACCGTCGCGCCGCGGCTCCACGTTGGGCATGGTCGGCGCCAACGGCTCGGCCGCCTACGCCGACATCGACTCCGGCCTCGCGGTGGCGGTCATGCGCAACGGCCCGCCCGCCGCCGGGCTGGCCGCCGTCACCCGGATCGACCGGCTCATCGCCGAAACGGAGGAACACCAGTGAGCACACCGGACACCACCCTCGACACGCGTTTCAGCGAGCCCGGCGCGACCGCGGCCGGCTGGGACGAGACCCGCCAGGCGCTGGAGGACGCCCAGCTGTCCTGGATCTGCACGGTCCGCGCCGACGGCCGCCCGCACCTCACCCCGCTGGTGGCCGTGTGGCTGGACGGGGCGCTGTACTTCAGCACCGGCGCGGGGGAGCAGAAGGCCGTCAACCTGCGCGGCAACCCGCACGTGCTGCTGCTGACCGGCTGCCACCGCTGGGACGACGGCCTCGACGTGGTGGCCGAGGGCGACGCGGTCCAGGTGACCGACGAGGCCCTGCTCACCCGGCTCGCGGCGGAATGGGCGCGGAAGTGGGACGGGCAGTGGCAGTACGAGGTCCGCGACGGCGCCTTCTGGCATCCCGGCGGCGGGGCGGCGCAGGTGTTCGAGGTCCGTCCGGCCAAGGTCCTGGCGTTCGCCAAGGGTCGCTTCGGTCAGACCCGGTACCGCTTCGGCTAGTACCCTGGCCCCCGGGAGGACACAGTGGACACGTTGTTGCCGGGAATTAGGGCCGAACGGATGGTGACCAACCGTCTCACCGTCAACGTGCTGTCCATCCCGGACCGAACCGGCCCCGCCGTGCTCTTCGTGCACGGCAACGTGTCGTCCTCGCTGTTCTGGCAGCCGATGATGCTGGCGCTGCCCGAGGAGTACCAGCCGCTGGCCATCGACCTGCGCGGCTTCGGCGACACCGATGACGAGCCGATCGACGCCACCCGGGGGCTGCGCGACTTCGCCGACGACCTGACCGCCACCGTCGAGGCGCTCGGCCTGGACCGGGTGCACCTGGTCGGCTGGAGCATGGGCGGCGGGGTCGTGCTGCAGTACCTGGTGGACCGGCCGGGCCCGGTCGCGTCGCTGACGCTGGTGGACCCGGTCTCGCCGTTCGGGTTCGGCGGGACCAGGGGCGTGGACGGCATCTTGTGCGACCCGTGGGGCGCCGGCTCCGGCGGCGGCGCCGCCAACCCCGAGTTCGTGGAGCGGCTGGCGGGTAAGGACCGGACGGATAAGAGCCCGCTGTCGCCGCGGCAGGTGCTGCTCGCGCACTACGTCAAGCCGCCGCACGTGCCCGAGCACCTGGACATCTTCGTGGAGTCGATGCTGTCCACCCGGACCGGCGAGTGGTGGTACCCAGGTGACTTGCGCCCGGTGGACGACTGGCCGGGCTTCGCGCCCGGCGACCGCGGCGTGCTCAACACCATGGCCCCCACCCACTTCAGGATCGCCGACCTGTCCGGCGTAGACCCCAAGCCGCCGGTGCTCTGGATACGCGGCGCCGACGACGTCATCGTCTCCGACACCTCCCTGTACGACCTGGCCTACCTGGGCTCGCTCGGCGCGATCCCCGGCTGGCCCGGCGAGCAGACCTGGCCCCCGCAGCCCATGGTGGCGCAGACCAGGACCGTGCTGAACGGCTACGCGGTGGCCGGCGGCCGCTACCGCGAGGCGGTCATCGAGGACGCGGGCCACGGCCCGCACCTGGACCAGCCGGAGCGCTTCCTGGCCGAGCTGACCGAGCATCTCGCCAGCGCCTGACGGCAGGCTGGCGCCTCACCTGGTGGTGGCCAGCTCCCGCCGGTAGCGGCGCGCGGCCCGTCCCCCGGATCGCCCCTTACGCCCCTTACGGATGGGTCGATGTGCCGTTGGTCACGCTCTAACCGGACCGATGTG
>DAIOWL010000361.1:0-2999 GCA_036758545.1 Streptosporangiaceae bacterium
CCGGTCAGTCGCGGATGATGGTGATCACGGTCCACGCGCCCAGGTGGATACGGTCGCCGTGGCGCAGCGGCACGACCTGACCTGCCGGGACGTCCTTCCCGTTGACCACGATGCCGTTCCCCGAGCCGGCGTCAACGACCGACCAGCTCTGGTCCGGGCCGGCGGTCAGCACCGCGTGCAGCCGCGAGACCCCGGTATCGGTGGGCGGGCCGGTCAGGTCGATCTCCGGGTCGATGTGGCGGGACACGCTGCGCCGCCCGATGCGGACCTCGGCCCCGGAGAGCCGGAACCGCCGTTCGGGCACGAAGGCGGGGAACGCGATCGACGCGGCGTCGGTGTCGCTGACCGCCTGCACGCTGTCGTAATAGGCGCGGTCCGCGGCCACCACCGCGGTCCAGGTGCCCGCCGCGGCCGGCCGGGACGGTGAGCCCGGCCCTGCTATCGAAGGGGGCGACGGCAGGCTCGCCATCGACGAAGGCGAAGGCGAGGGTGAGGCGGGCAGCAGCTTGGTCGGGGGCGAGTCCGGCGGGATGGTCAGCGGTGCCGTCGCCGCATTCCGCGAGGGTGGCATGGCGGACGCCGCGGCGGGCCGCGAGGGGTCGTAGGGATCCAGGCCGAGCGCCTCGCGCAGCGCGTCGGCGAAGGCCCCGCAGCTGTCGTATCGATCGTCCGGCTCCTTGGCCAGGGCCTGGGCCAGCACCTGGTTCACGGCATCCGGCAGCTCCGGCCGCGCCGCGGTCAGCCGCGGCGGCGGCACGGACAGGTGGGCGTAGAGCACCGCCATGGGCACCTCGCGCCGGAACGGCACCGTACCGCTCAGCAGCGTGTACGCCACGCACGCCAGCGCGTACTGGTCCGCACGGCCGTCCACGGCCTGGCCGCTTACCTGCTCGGGCGCCGCGTAGTCGGGGGTGCCGAGGAACTGCCCCGCCCTGGTCAGCCCGCTTGACGAGACCATGCCCCTGGCCACCCCGAAGTCCGACAGGTACACGTGCTCCGGCCGGTGGGGCCCCACGTCCACCAGCATGTTCGCGGGCTTGACGTCGCGGTGCACCAGCCCGGCGTCGTGCGCGGCATCCAGCGCCGACGCCACCGGGGAGATGAACGCCGCCGCACGCCGCGGCCGCAGGGCGCCCTCCCGGCTCACCACCACCCTCAGGTCATCTCCTGCGACGAAGCGCATCGCGATGAACAGCACGCCCTCGGCCTCGCCGGCCTCGTAGACCGGGATGATGTGCGGGTGGTCCACCGCCGCGACCGCGCGTGCCTCACGCACGAACCGCTTGCGGACCACCTCGTCGCCGGCCAGCAGCTTCAGGGCCACCACCCGGCCCAGCCGCTCGTCACGCGCGCGGTACACCGCCGCCATCCCGCCCACGCCGACCAGCTTCTCCAGCAGGTACCCGGCCACCCGGGAACCGGCCGTGAGCCCGGCCAGCGCACCACCCGGCTGCGCGGTGGATTCTCCCGCCACCACCCCTCCTCCCGAGCAGCCATCACGCTGATCCCAGTTTGACAGCAAACCTACTCCGGGCGGGCGGCGCGGACCCGGGCGGCAGGCGGCCGGAGTACCGAACGGTCGCGCCCAGCCGTCGTCTTCAGGTTCGTGCGGGCGCAGGGTCGGGCGCTAGCATTTGGTAGAACACGTTTCAGTTCTCGCCCGTGAGCGACGTCAGCGCAGGGAGCCCGATGGCCGTGAGCGTTCCCGCCTCGCTCCCGACGGTGACCGGGCTGCTGCTGGCCCGGGCGGGCAGCCCGGAACCGGGGCTGGCGTTCGAGGACCGGCGGTGGAGCTGGCAGCAGCACGTCAGCGAGTGCGCGCGGTACGCCGCCGCGCTGCGCGCGCGGCGCAGACCAGGCCGGCCGTTCCACGTCGGGGTGCTCGCCGACAACGTGCCCGAATTCTCCTTCCTGCTCGGCGGGTGCGCGTTCGCGGGCGCGGTGCTCGTCGCGCTCAACCCGGTCCGGCGCGGGGAAGCGCTGGCCAGGGACGTCGCCCGGACCGACTGCCAGTACGTGCTGGCCGAGCCGGACTACGCGGCGCTGCTGCCGGCGATGGACGTCCCGGTGCTGCCGCTGGACGGGCTCGAGCTGCCCGCGCACGCTCCGCTCGAGGTGGCTCCGGCGACGCCGGACGACCTGCTCATGCTGATCTTCACGTCCGGGACGAGCGGCGAGCCGAAGGCGGTCAGGTGCACCCACGGGAAGATCGCCGTGCCGGGACGGATGCTCGCCGGGCGGTTCGGGCTGGGGACCGGCGACACGGTGTACGTGTCGATGCCGATGTTCCACTCCAACGCGATCATGGCGGGCTGGGCGGTGGGCCTGGCCGCGGGCGCGGCGATCGCGCTGCGCCGCAGGTTCTCCGCGTCCGGGTTCCTCCCCGACGTCCGGGCGTTCGGCGCGACCTTTGCGAACTACGTGGGCAAGCCGCTCAGCTACGTGCTGGCCACGCCGGAGCGTGCCGACGACGCCGACAACCCGCTCCGCCTCGCCTACGGCAACGAGGGCGCGCCGGCCGACCTGGCCAGGTTCGCCGAGCGGTTCGGCTGCACGGTGATCGACGGGTTCGGCTCGACCGAGGGCGGCGTGGCGATCAGCCGCACCCCCGGCACCCCGCCGGGTGCATTGGGCAAGCTGGCCGACGGGGTGGCCATCCTGCACCCGGAGACCGGCCGCCCGTGCCCGCCGGCCAGCTTCGGTCCCGGCGGCGAGCTGCTCAACCCCGCCGAAGCCGTCGGCGAGCTGGTGAACACGTCGGGTCCCGGCCTGTTCGCCGGGTATTACGACGACGCGGAGGCGGACGCGAGCCGGATTCGCGACGGCATGTACTGGAGCGGCGACCTGGGCTATGCCGACTCCGACGGGTTCTGCTGGTTCGCCGGCCGGGCGGGCCAGTGGCTGCGCGTCGACGGGGAGAACCTCGGCACCGCGCCGATCGAACGGGCCCTGCTGCGCCATCCCGCCATCGCCGAGGCGGCGGTGTACGGGGTTCCTGA
>DAIOWL010000361.1:3099-6980 GCA_036758545.1 Streptosporangiaceae bacterium
CCCAGGCAGCATCCGCGTTTCGTCCGGGTCGCGGGGCAGATGCCGCGCACGGCCACGTTCAAGGTGCTGACCCGGGTGCTGGCCGCCGACCGGTGGAACACCAGCGATCCGGTGTGGTGGCGTCCCGACGGCCGGTCCCGCGGGTACGTCACGCTAGACCGGGACGAGGCGACCGCACTCGACGCCGGGATCCGGGCGGGCCGGTGACGGGGGCGAGATCGCCGGACCGTTCGGTAGAAAAAATCAGCCAGTCAGCACCTTCCAGGGCAGGATGGGCAGGTCCCGCACCCGGACCCCGACGGCGTCGTGCACCGCGGCGGCGACGGCCGCGTCCACCCCGGTGGCGCCGAGCTCGCCGATCCCCCGCGCCCCGATCAGGCTCGCCGTCTCGTCGTACTCGTCGGTGAACGAGACGTCGATGTCGGCCGGGATGTCGGCGTTGACCGGTACCGCCACATTGGACAGGTTCTTGGCCAGCCACCGCCCGTGCACCGGCTCCTGGTCGCTCTCCTCCATGGTGGCCTTGCCCCAGCCCCAGATGATGCCGCCGGTCATCTGCGCGCGGGCGGTGACCGGGTTGACGATCCGGCCGGCCGAGTAGACGCCGACCGCGCGGCGCAGCCGCAGCAGCCCGAAGTCGGGGTCGACGCCGACCTCGGTGAAGATCACGCCCCAGGTCCTGATCGCGTACGGCGTGCCCGCGCCGTCCTGGTTGAACTGGCTGCCTCCGGGCAGCTCGAAGGTCCCCTCGCCGACCAGCTCGTCGATCCCGGCGCGGTCGAGCGCGTCCAGGGGGTCGCGGCCGCCCAGGCCGAGCTCGGCGAGCTGCTTGGACACGTCGCGGGCGGCGGCCGCGACCGCGCTGCCCGTCCCCATGGTCGTCGAGGAGCCATAGGTGGGCCCGGTCGCGGGCAGGTCGGTGTCCCCCCAGCGCGTCTCCACCCGGTCCGGGGAGATGCCGAGTTCCTCGGCGGCGATCTGGCTCAGCACGGTCTGCACGCCGGTCCCGATGTCGTGCACGTTGGCCTCGACCACGGCGCCGTCGCGGTGCAGCCGGACCCGGCCGGCACCGGGAAACCGGAAGCTGCCCATCGAGCAGGTGGCCATGCCGTGGCCGATCACCCACGGACCGTCACGGCGCGGTCGCTGGTGCCGGGTGCGCCACCCGTAGCGGCGGGCGCCCTCCTCGTAGGCCTCGCGCAGGCCATTGCTCGACCACGGCCGGCCGTCAGCGGGCGAGACCTCGGCGAAGTTGGCCAGCCGGACGTCGAGCGGGTCCAGGCCGACCGCCTCGGCCAGCTCGTTCATGGCACTCTCCAGGGCCCACAACCCGGGCCCCTCGACCGGCGCCCGCATCGGCGTGGGCACGTTCAGGCTGACCCGCTCGACCAGCTGCCGCAGCCGCAGCGCCGGGACGGCGTACAGCGACTTGCTGGCCTCGGTGGCCGGCTCGACGTGGGTGTCGGCCAGGGCCGTGTTGTTGACGACCTCGTGCTCCAGGCCGAGCAGCACGCCGTCGGCGGTCGCGCCGAGCCGGATCGTCTGCTCCATCCACGGCTGGTAGCCCACGTTGCTGAACTGGTCCGGACGCCGCAGGTGCAGCTTGACCGGGCGGCCTGCCACCCGGGCCGCGGCGGCCGCGAGGATCTCGTGCGGCCAGATGTAGCCCTTGGACCCGAACCCGCCGCCGGTGTGCGGCGCCACCACGTGCACGTCCGCGGGGTCGATGCCGAACGCGGTGCTCACCACCGGAATGACGGTCGAGCTCGCCTGCACCGAGTCCCACAAGGTGAGCCGGCCGCCGTCCCACCGCGCGACCGTCCCGGACGTCTCCATCGCGTGGTGGTGCCGCGGGGCCTGCAGGTAGGTCTGCTCGATGGTGATCGCCGCGGCGGCCAGCGCTGCGTCGACGTCGCCCCGGACCTCGTCCTCGCCCATGGCGGGCTCGCGGCGGCCGTGCCCGATCAGCACCGGCGTCTCGCGCTCGCAGTCGACGATCACGGCGGCCCGGCCCGCCTCGGCCGCCTCGACTGACTCGGCCAGGACGATGGCGACCGGCTGGCCCTCGTACCGGATCCGGTCGTCGGAGAACGGCATCACGCGGACCGCGGACGGCGGCGGCAGCTCGGGGAACTCCGGCAGGTCGGCGGCGGTGAGGACGTGGGTGACGCCGGACAGGGTCAGCGCCGCCGACGTATCGACGCCGCGCAGCCGCCCGGCCGCCACGGGCGCGCCGACGAGGATCGCGTGCAGCACCCCGTCGGGCCGGTGGTCGGCGGCGTAGCGGGCCGCCCCGGTCAGCTTCAGCGGCGCCTCGACCCGTGTCTGGCCCTCCGGGGCCGGGTCGGCGGACCGGGTGGCGGTCACGACGCACCGCCCGCCGTCAGCAGGGCCCGAACGGCCGCGTTTCTCGCCATCGTCACCTTGAACCCGTTCTGCGGCAGGGGCGCGGCGTCGGCCATCGCCCGCTCGATAACCGGTATCAGCGCCTCGCGGGTGAGCGGGGTGCCGGGTAGTTCGGCCTCCGCGGAGGTCAGCCGCCACGGCCGCTGGGCGACCGAGCCGAGCGCGACGCGCGCCGCGGCGATGTTGTTTCCGTCGAGCCGGACGGCCGCGGCGGCGGACACGATCGCGTACTCGTAGGACGCCCGCTCGCGGACCTTGACGTACGCCTGGCCGTCGGCGCTGGCCGGCAACCGGTAGCCGGTGATCAGCTCGCCGGGTTCGAGCCGGGTCTCGCGCATCGGCTGGCCGGCGTCGGCCGCCTCGCGCTGGGTCAGGTGGAACTCCCGCATCGGGATCGTCCGCGGGCCGGCTGGGCCTAGTACGTCGGCCCGCGCGTCCAGCATGGCCAGGGCGACGGCCGGATCGGACGGCTGCACCGCCACGCAGTCCTGGGTCCAGCCGAAGATGGCCTGGCGCTCGTGCCGGCCGGCCAGCGAGGTGCAGCCGCTGCCCGGATCGCGCTTGTTGCACGGCCAGGGCAGCGGTTCCTCGGCGCGGAAATACGGGCAGCGGGTGCGCTGCAGCACGTTCCCGCCGATCGTGGCCCGGTTCCGTATCTGGGCCGAGGCCGCCTGCAGGCACGCCGAGGCGAGCGCGCCGGCCGCCTGTGTGACGAGCGGGTGCTCGCCGATCTCGTTCAGCGTGGCGAGCGCGCCGATGCGCAGGTCGTCCCCGTCGATGGCGATGCCGCGCAGGTCGTCAAGGCCGCCGATGTCGACCACGCGGTCCGCGGCGGCGATGCCCAGCCGGAACCAGTTGAGCAGCTCGGTGCCGCCCGCGATCACCGACGTGCCGGGGTCGGCCAGCGGACCCAGCGCCGATTCGGCCGTGCCGGCCCGGGCGTAGGCGAAGTCCCTCACCGGCCCGCCTCCTCCCGCGCGGCGGCCAGCACGGCCGCGGTGATCTGCGGATAGGCCGAGCACCGGCAGATGTTGCCGCTCATCCACTCGCGGACGCTGGCGTCGTCCGCGGCGTGCCCCTCGGCGATGCACGCCACCGCCGACAGCAGCTGACCCGGGGTGCAGTAGCCGCACTGGAACGCGTCGTGGCTGGCGAAGGCCTGCTGCACCGGGTGCAGCTCCCCGCCCTCGCCGGCCAGGCCCTCGACGGTCGTGACCGACCGGCCCTCACACTGCACGACCAGGGTCAGGCACCCGTTCATGCGGCGCCCGTCCACGAGCACCGTGCACGTGCCGCACGCGCCCTCGTTGCACCCCTTCTTGGCACCGGTCAGGCCCATGTCGTCGCGCAGCCAGTCGAGCAGGGTGGTCCGGGGCGAGACGACGCTGGTCAGGTCACGGCCGTTGAGGCGCAGCGTGACCTCTACGCGGCGGGCGAAGTCGAGTGTCATGGATCCGTTTCTCTCGTTAGCCTGG
>DAIOWL010000362.1:0-5695 GCA_036758545.1 Streptosporangiaceae bacterium
GCAGGCGGGTGTCCCCCGCGTCTGTTCGGTACAGTGCGGCCAGTCTCACCGGCGCCGCCCCTTTCGGAAGGAGACTTTCACTCAGCGAAATCAACTATAACGGGCAGGTCAGGGCGGCAACGGGCCCAGTCCGGGCCGCGCATACCTGGCAGGACACCTGGGCCGGTCATGGCGCGGATGGCCGTGTCACCCGGTGCACGTCGATGATTTCAAGCCCGAGGCCGACGATCCGCTCCACAAGCCCGGGGAGGGCAGCCTGGTCGGGAAGCTCGGCGCGGAGGGTGGTCGTCTCCGGGCTCGTGGTGACCTGGCAGTCGTCGAATTGTGCGCGCAGCGTTCGGCCGGCCTGGCCGCTGAAGGTGATCTCATACATGTGTGATCGCACGGGGTGATTATGCCTCGCAGTCGGTGGTTGACGTCGGCGTCAGGATGCCCGACGGCGGGGTCAGAGTCGTCACCCTATATCGGGTGACCCGTTGGACGCGATGGCTGCGGCCGGGCCTCACCTTGCGAATGGTCCTGTTTCTGCCACCTTGCGTGATATCCTCCCATCCCCCGGGACTGGCTTCCGCGCTCCCTGACGCCATGCCGGGTAGGCTGCGTTTTGGGAGGCCGAGGCAGAGTGTCGCAAGCGACAATGATGGCTGAGCCCGGCCCGCGCACTCCCCGGTTCCCGTCCTCGAAGTTCCGTGTCCCCAAGTTGATGCCCGGGCTGGTGCGCCGGTCAAGGTTGCTCGATCGGCTGGACCGGGGAGATCAGGTTCGTCTCGCCTTGGTGGTAGGCCCGGCGGGGGCCGGCAAGACCATGGTCCTGGCCGACTGGCTGGCAGCCAGCCCGGAGCGGCCATCGGCGTGGCTGAGTTGCGATGCGGCCGATGCCGACCCAGCCAGGTTTGTCGCTGCCGTCATCGAGGCCGTGCGTTATGGCTTTGGTGACCCGTCGATCGGCGAGGATACCCGCCAGCTGATCCGCCTCGATGGCGAGGTATCGGCCGATGCGGTCGCTGCCCTGGCGGACGACCTTGACGTGCCGGACAGGGTACGGGTGCTGGTCATTGATGACTTTCACCTGGCCGGGGCCGACAGCGCCGACGCCCTGCGCTGGCTGGTGGAGTATCACCCGCCGTCGCTGCAGCTCGTTGTGGCCAGCCGGGTTGACCCGCCGCTGAGGGTGCACCGGATGCGGGCACACCAGGATCTGGTCGAGCTGCGGGACGGGGACTTGGCCTTTTCCGCGGAGGAGACCAAGGGCTTGCTGGCCGGGTTCGGGGTGCGGCTGGACGAACCGGAGCTGGACCTGGTTCACCGGCGCAGCGAGGGATGGGCGGCCGGGTTGCAGATGGCTGCGATCTCGATCCAAGGGTCGCCCGATCGCGCCGCCGCGGCCGGGCGGGTCCAGCTGCACCGGCATGCCGTCGCCGACTATTTCCTGGAGGAGGTCCTCTCCCACCAGCCTGCTGAGGTTGCCGAGTTCATGCTGGCCACGTCGCTGCTTGATGAGCTTTCGGTGCCTGGCTGCACTGCGCTGTGCGGCCAGGGATCAGCGAAGATGCTCGAGTCCCTCTATGGCATGCACATGTTCGTGGCGATCGTGGACGAGGAGGCCCGCACCTACCGCTATCACCATTTGATCAAGGAAGTTCTCCAGACCGAGTTGCATGCCCAGGATCCGGCCCGGGAAAAGCGGATGCACGAGGCCGCCGCGCAGTATCTCATCGAGTCTGGTCAGACCGGCGCGGCAGCGCGGCATTTGCTGGCCGTAGGGGCACAGGCCGCGGCGTTCAGCCTGCTCAGCGAGGGCGTCGTGCGCGACGTACTGACCAACCCGACCGTCAGCAGCGCACTCGACCTCGACGAGATCCGGCCGGAGCTGTTCGCAGGCGCGCCGGAGTTCTTGTTGCCCCTGGCGGCTGAGCTGCTGTGGCGGGGGGCGTTCGAGCGAGGTTCGCGGACTGTCGCGCTCGCCCGGAAGTGCCGTATCGACCCGGCGCGAAAACCCGAGCTGGCGGTAAGGCTGGCACTGGTGAACATGCTTCACTGCACGTTCATCGGCGAGTTTGACGAGGCGGTGGCGCACAGGGAGTGGGCGCGGCCGTTCGAGGCTCAGGCCGATGGTGTCAGTGACTGGATCGTGACGCTCGACACCTTGGCCATGTACTGCCACACCTACCTGGGCCACTCCAGCGAAGCCCGGCAGCTCGCCGATGCCCTCATGTCGGCTCAGGTGAGCGCTCCGCTGACCGAGGTTCTCTGCCCCGGAGTAATCAGCCAGTCCGCCTACATCGAAGGGGCCCTCGAGGAGGCTGGCGCCCTGGCCGCCAGCACTCTCACCGCGGCCCGCCGTCTCCATTTTGACCGCCATTATTTCGCCTTTCACGCGCTGCGGACAACGGCGCTGCTCGCTCTGGAGCGACACGATCTGGCCGCGGCCGCTGAACCGGTAGAACGCGCCCTGGAGATTGTCAGCGGCGCCCGGCCCGCCTTCAATTACCTTGCCCAGCTGGACCGGGCCCGGATCTGGGCGGCGGGCGGTAACTGCGATGAAGCCCTCGCCTCGCTGCCCGCGGCACGGTCGGCGCTCAAGAGCGACCACTCCGTCCTTCTCGCCGAGGCCGACGAGCTAGAAGCCCGCATCCGTCTCGGTCTCGGCGACCAGAGCGGTGCCATCAGCGTCATCGAGCGACTGCCGGGAGACCGGCGCATCGTCATGTCAGCGATCGGCGCTCTTGCCGCCGGGAACCCCGAACAAGCTGCCCAGGCCCTGAGCAGCGCCCCGGCTGAGGGAGCCACGATCCGGTCCGATCTGGAACTGCGGCTGCTGCGCGCGAGCATCGCCATCAGCCAATCGTCACCGCAGGCACCCGCCCTGGTCAGGCAGGCTCTCGCGGTAGCCGAGCGCCACGGCTATTCCCAGACCGTCGTGGACACAGCTCCTCAGCTGGTCGAGCACGTGATCGCCGACTCTCACCTGTATCCCCGGACCAGGCAGCTGACGGCCCTGATCACCGCTGGTCTCGAAGCGCGCAAGCGCGCGGCGTCCGCTCCGCGGCTGGGGAAGCTGCTTGACCCGCTGACTACCGCCGAGATCCGCGTCCTGGAGAAGCTGCCCCAGCGGCTTACCTATACCGAGATAGCAGCCGAGCTGCACTTGTCTCTCAATACGGTGAAAACGCACCTGCGCCACGCCTACATGAAGCTCGGCGTCGCCTCCCGTTCTTCCGCCGTCAAGCGCGCGACCTCGCTGGGCATTCTGTGATCTGGCTTCCCGGCGTTATGAGCGGTACGCCGTTTACCCGGCGAACGACGACGCAGGCATGCCCACCGCCCCGGGACGGCACACGAATGTCGCACCCGCATGCGGCTCTTTCTTCAGCTGGCCGGTGCTCAGCCGGTAGGCAGCCGAAGTCACATACAGGTCCGCTAGGTCGGAACCGCCGAAAGTACAGCTTGTCACCTGGGTAGCCGGAAAGAGAACCTCGTCCAGCTGCACACCGGCCGGTGAATAGCAGCGGACCGCTGCGCCGCCGAAGCACGCAACCCAGAGGTTGCCCCTATTATCGGTGGTCATCCCATCGGGTACCCCGTGCGCACGCTCGATAGTGACGAGCCGTCTCCTGTTGCGGACCGAGCCGGTGCCGACGTCGAAGTCGAAAACGTCGACACCCTGGGTGGCCGAGTCGATGAAATACATCTGGCTGCCGGCGGGGCTCCACGCGATGCCGTTCGACTGGGTTACGTCGCTGACTACCTGCTCAAATGACCAGTGCGGTTCAACACGGTAGAGCGCCGCGGAATGTGGCGAGAAGTCAAACGCGGTCGTTCCGGCGAAGAGCCGCCCAGCGGGGTCGCACTTCGCATCATTCATCCGGTTGCCCGGGATATCGCGCTCGACCGGCGCGGTCAGCTCGAAGCCGTCCCCGGTATCTGAGGCCACGGCGATGCCGTCGCGTACGGCAAGCACAAGCCCGCCACGACGCCGGGGAACAACAGCGCCTACCTCTTGGCCGACCGGAAAAGACCCCAGCTTCACCCCGGACCGGTCGTAACGGAAGACCATACCTGCGGTCAAGTCGACGAACAGCAGCGTCTTAGTCCGCTCGTCCCAATGTGGCGCCTCGCCCACATCGGCATGGAGGTCGGCAAATACCTCGACCCTCACACTCGCCGAGCGGGCCATGTAGTACCTCGCCTTGGGAAATTGATCACCGGTATCCTATGGCACCGGGATGAGCACAATCCCCTGGTCCAGCTCGGCTCCATGCTCAGAGGGCCACGGCTGAGCGATAGGCGGATAGGTTCTTCCCGTTCACTGCCGACATGGGTATCAGCGCTGGACGGCACATCCGCTGACCATGGTGCCGGGTCCCAGGTCCGGCAATCACCCGACTTCGGGTGATTACCCAGACCTCAGCCGGCATGCATGCTGGCCGTACCAACCCGCGGGCTGCTGGCCACCGTCCCACAGCGGGAATCTTCGCGGACGGTGGAGGCAGCGTACGGTGGCTGCGGAATGGAGCCCAGGATGCTCAGATGCGTTGCAGAAACAACAGTCGCTGAGGAAGGAATCGTGGCGGCACAGGACGATCTGGACAGTGCTGCTCCGATGGAGCTAAGCCACCGGATCTGTCCTACCGGCGAGGCTGTCGTGGACCTTGGCGGCGAACTGGATATCCTCAGCGCCGACGTAGCCGTCAGCTACATCACAGATGTCATCGACCGGCACCGCGGGCCGGTAACGGCGAACCTGGCCGCGCTGGCTTTCTGCGATGCCCGCGGCCTAGCTGCCCTGGTGCGCATGGCCGGTTACGCGGAGCAGAAAGGCTGCCCATTCCGGCTGGCCTCACCCAGCCGGTCGCTGGTCAAGATCATGCGGATTACCGGCCTGGACCGCAGGTTCCTCGCAGCGCCGTGCAGCCTGGACGGCTCTCGTTTCGGTGACTTTGGTCCGGCTGGTCCGGGGTCCCTTGCCCCCTGGCGAGCCGCGCCCAAGACGGTTGCCTAAAGACAGGCGGATCGGGTTGTGCCTGCTGAAACCTCACGGGTCCGTGAACGCGATCGAAACGAGCATCGGAGATCCATGACACTGCCGGAGCAGACGGCACACCAGAACCAGGAGCTGGCGCGGGCGCGGTCAGGCGCGGCGGGGGCCGGGCCGGGCACGGTGACGCGGCTGACTGCCCGTGCCCGTGAGATGGCGGCCGACGAGGACCACGCCAGTGCCCGCAGTGAGACGGCTCGGCTCCGGCCGCGTGGCACGGCGCGGTTGTGGGACGCGTCCGGCGCGGAGGACGCCGAGGGAGCCAAGGACGTGCTGATCACGCTGGGTGAGAAGCTGCTGCTGGCCGCGACCCTCAGTCAATGGAACCGGATCGAGGCCCTGGCCACGCAGGTACGTGCCGTGGCGCGCTTGGCCTCTGCGCACTACGAGTCAAGCGGCGCGGAGGGGCTAAACCTGAGCGGGGCAGAGCTGCGGCTACTGCCGCTGCTCACCACTCACCTGTCCTTGCCCGAGATCGGCGCGGAGTTGTTCCTGTCCCCGCACACGGTCAAGTCCCAGGCGATATCGATTTACCGGAAGCTGGGGGCCTCCTCACGACGCGAGGCGGTGGCCTGTGCCCGGAGATCCGGACTCCTGGAAACGTGAGCGGGGTTAGGGGAGGGCGAGGGTGAAGGGGGTGGCGCTGGCGGGGGCCAG
>DAIOWL010000362.1:5705-6965 GCA_036758545.1 Streptosporangiaceae bacterium
GCTGCTGGCCACCGTCCGACAGCGGCTGCAGGGAACCAACGCACACAGACGCCTCCGGCCGGCCATGCCTGTCAACGGACAGGGCTGGGGAAGGGAATCTTCGCGGACGGGAAGAGGCAGCGTGCGGCGGCTGAGGAATGGAGCCCGGGATGCTCAGATGCGTTGCGGAAACACGAGTCGCTGAGGAAGGAATCGTGGCGCCAAGCGACCACCACCGGGGGTTTGGGGTGAGAGATGCGGGGTGGGGTTAGGGGAGGGTGAGGGTGAAGGGGGTGGCGCGGGCGGGGGCCAGGACGGTGGCGGGGGTCTCGGAGTCGCGGATCAGGGTGGTGAAGTGGCCAGGGCTGCCGGTGTTGCCGGCGATGCACTCGTAGTGCATGGGGATGACGTAGGAGGGGCCGACCTGCGCGCAGAGCCAGGCGGCTTCGGTCTCGTTCATGTTGCCGACGATCCCGCGGGCCTCGCGCATGTGGTCGCGGCCGTTGATGGGGATCATCAGCACGTCGGGGGTGAGCGCCGTCAAGGTCGCGGGGAGCTCGGGATAGAGCAGGCAGTCGCCGGAGTGGTAGAAGCGGATGCCGCCGATCTCCAGCACGTAGCCGAGGAACCTGACCGGGCCGCCGTCCGGGGCAAACTCGTACACCACGGGCTCGTCGCCGCCGATCCCGTGCAGGGCCGGCACCGGGTGCACGGTCACGTCCCGGTCGTGCAGCTCCTCCCCCGGCACCGCGCCGGCCAGCCGGCCGCGGTCGATCCCGCCCGCGGCCGCCACCTCGACCACCGGCAGCGGCACCACAATCCTGGCCGCGGAGTTGACCGCGCAGAACTCGCGCAGGAACGGCAGGTCCAGGTGGTCCACGTGCTCGTGGGTGCAGAGCACCAGGGTGACGTCGGCGAAGTCCGCCGCGCGGGCAGGCGGCCGGTAGTTGCGATCGTCGCGGTCGGTCAGGAACGGGTCGATGAGCACCCGGCTGTCCCCCGCCGCCAGGCGGAACCCGTCCTGGCCGTACCAGGTGAGGGAGACGGATCGCCCGGCCCGTTCGGTACTAATGTCGTTCACCGGTCGTCACTGAGCACGACGGGCTCGGGCAAGGTGCCTGCGTTGTGCTCGACCAGCCGCCAGCGGCCGTACCGGCGGCCGAGGACCGACCAGGAGCAGTTCGACAGCGGGCCGAGCACGCCGAACAGTTCCTCCGGCATGCCGAGCAGCCGGGACATGCCCAGCCGCAGCGCGGCGCCGTGGCTGACCACGACGGCCAG
>DAIOWL010000363.1:0-4614 GCA_036758545.1 Streptosporangiaceae bacterium
TGTCGTTCGCCGCGGCCACGCTCGCCGTGCGGCTGATCAGCGACCTGCACGGGTACCAGGTCACCCCGGTGGAGTCGCTGAAGCTGGCTGATACGCACAATCTTGGCCGCCACGTCGTGGTGACGCTCGAGGGAATCCTCAACACCTACGGCGCCGACTTCTTCCACATCTCGCAGAATGCTCCGTTCGGCCCTGAGCTGGGCGGCTTGCCGATGGCGGCCGGGGTCGCCCTCGCCGCGGTGCACCTGGTCGGGGTGGGCCTGGCGGTGTGGGGCTTGTTCCGCGCGTTCCGGCATTTCTTCGACCCCGGCGACCTGGTCTCCCCCGTCCTGGCCACGGCGATCGTCATCAACGTCGCCGCCTACTCGGTCAGCATCGTTTCCGCCAGGGTATGGGACGCCCGGGAGATCCTGGCCGTGCTGCCGTTCGGCGCCGTCCTGGCGGGGCGCATGGTCGCCGGTTCGCTGGGCAGGGCGCGGCTGGGCAGGGCGCGGCTCACGCCGGTGGTGACCGCGGGCCTGGCTTGTGTCCTGGCCTGCTACCTGGCCGGGCTCGGCTACGGGGCCGCCCAGCCCCCGGTGCCGGACAACGAGCAGGCGGTCATTCCGTGGCTGGAGGCGCACCACCTCACCAGCGGGCTGGGTACCTATGTCGAGGCGAACCTGCTCACGATGGACAGCGGGGGCCGCGTCGCGATCAGGGAAGTAGCGTGGCGGTCCTCCGGCGATGTTCCGCGGTCCTTCGAGTCCAAGGCGTCGTGGTATGACCCCAGGCACAGCTACGCCAACTTCATCCTGACCAACAGCGCCGACCACTGGGGCATGGACGGCGGCCCGAATCGCCTGGTATCCATGATCCCGCGCAGCGCCATCGCGGCCCTGCACGCCGGGCCACCCGCGCATATCTACCACTACAAGACGTTCACCATCATGGTCTGGAACCACAATCTCCTCGACAACCTGGGCAGTGCCCCGGGAATCCTGCCCGGCGAGATTCCCTGCATGCAGGACTGCGTGTAGCCGGTCGGAGAGCGCGGCCCGGGGTCACCAGCTGGTGGCGATGTACTTCGTCTCGGTGAATTCCAGGAGTCCCTCGTGCGCGCCCTCGCGGCCGATGCCGGACTGCTTCACGCCGCCGAACGGCGCGGCCGGGTCGGACACGATGCCGCGGTTGAGGCCGACCATCCCGGCCTCGAGTGCCTCGCTGACCCGCAGCCCGCGGCTCAGGTCGCGAGTGTAGACGTAGGAGACCAGCCCGAACTCGGTGTCATTGGCCCAGCGGACGGCGTCGTCCTCGGCGGTGAACCGGACCACAGGCGCCACCGGCCCGAAGATCTCGGTGCCGAGGATGCCGGCGCCCGACGGCACCTGGTCGATGACGGTCGGCTGGTAGAAAAAACCCTTCCGGTCGGGCGCCCGGCCGCCGGTGACGACCGTGCCGCCGTCGGCCGCCGCGGACTCCACCAGCTCGGCCACCTTCGACCGGGTCGACTCGTTGACCAGCGGGCCGACGTCGGTACCCTCATCCAGGCCCGGCCCCACCTTCATGGCGTCCAGGCGGGCCGCGAACGTGCGGCTGAACTCGTCGGCGACCGCCTCGTGCACGTAGAAGCGGTTGGCCGCGGTGCAGGCCTCGCCCCCGTTGCGCATCTTGGCGATCAGCGCGCCCTCGACGGCGGCGTCGATGTCGGCGTCCTCGAAGATGATGAAGGGCGCGTTACCGCCGAGCTCCATCGAGGTGTTCACCACGGTCTCGGCGGCCTCACGGAGCAGGATCCGGCCTACCTCGGTGGACCCGGTGAACGAGAGCTTGCGGACCCGCGGGTCGTTCAGCATGGCCGAGACGACCGCGCCCGACTTGCGCGAGGGCAGCACGTTGACGACACCGTCGGGAACGCCCGCCTCGGCCAGCAGGCCGGCGATGGCCAGCGCGGTGAGCGGGGTTTCCGAGGCGGGCTTGAGCACCACGGTGCAGCCGGCCGCCAGCGCGGGGCCGATCTTGCGGGTGGCCATCGCGGCCGGGAAATTCCACGGCGTGACCAGCACGGAAACCCCGACCGGCTGGCGCATGACCAGGATCTTGTTCGCACCCGAAGGCGCGGTCATCAGCACGCCCTCCATCCGCACCGCCTCTTCGGCGTACCAGCGGAAGAACTCGGCCGAGTAGGTGGCCTCGGCTCGCGCGTCGCGCAGCGCCTTGCCGTTCTCGGCCACCATCAGCTTCGCCAGGGACTCGGCGTGCTCGGTCATCAGCTCGAAGGTCCGGCGCAGGCACTCCGCGCGCTGCCGCGGCGGCGTCGCCGCCCAGCCGGCCAGCGCGGCCTGGGCCGCGCCGACCGCGTCGAGCGCGTCTTCCACGGTCCCATCGGCCACCTCGGTCAGCGCGTCCTCGGTGGCCGGGTCGATCACCGGCATCGTGCCGCCGCCGCGCCCGCTGGTCCACTCCCCGCCGATCAGCAGCCGGGTGGGGACGTCGATGCCGGTCAGTTCGGCCAGGTTGCTGCTCACGGGACTCCTATGGGGCATTCGGCACGGTCTCCACGATCCTATCCACCGAGGACAGCACGTGATCTTCGAGCCGGTGCGCCATCATCGCGGATCAGGGGTAGCTCACCAGGTCCACGGGTTCGACCGTTCCGGGATTCGTGGAGGTCACCGGGCCGCCGACGCCGTTGACAAGCGAGTCGAGGCCCCCGGCGCCGCTGATCCAGACGCCGAAGACATCATGGAACTGCACGCCCGCAGTGTGCGGGGCCTGGAAGGCCTCGGCGTCGTGCAGCGTCGCCGAGGTCTGGGTGAAGACGACATAGCTGCCCATCCCGTAGCCCTGGAACGTCTTGACGTTCGGGCTGACCGAGAACGCAGGGTAACCTTTCTGGGTCGGGCTCGCCATCCAGTCGGATTGGCTGGGCGGGTCGTACGGCAGCTCGTTCTGGAAGAAGATGTCGGTGCCGCCCTGTCCGCTCCAGACCACCTCGTTCTTCTGGTAGTGCTCCACGGCCAGGCCGTAGGCGGTCACGCCGGAGCCGGTGACGACCAGGCCGGTGGCGCCGGTGTTCTGGGTCCAGCCCACCGCGTTGCCGTGGTCGGCGCGCCAGGCCCATACGTCGTCGATGATCGAGTTCGAAGCGTTGTCCAGGAGGCTGACGGTCGCCGAGGTCGGCGTCGTCTCGGCCCCGCCGATGCGGAAGAACACGTCTTGGATCACGTCCGGATCGGCGCTGCTGCCGCCGAGCCCGGGCAGCCCGACCGAGATCAGGGCCGGCGACTCGACCGGACCGGCGTCCACGATCAGGCCGGACAGCTTCACGCCGTGGTTCGGGGTCACGACCATGGCCGCGTTGCCGTGCTGCGGCACCAGGGTGGCCAGGCCCAGGCCGAGGACCACGGTGCCGGGACGGCTGACGACGATGGGCTGGTTCAGGTTGTAGACGCCCGGGGTGAGGATGAGGTCCTTACCCAGGGCCAGCGCGGCGGTGATGGCCAGCGTCGGAGTGGACGGGCTGGCCACGAAGAATTTCGACAGGGGCACGGTCGTGCCGGGCTCGTGCCCGCCGGCCCAGGACGGGCCGGACGAGCCGCGCTGGACCGCGGGCACGAACACGTTGTAGTTGCCGCTCGAGTCGGTGAACAGGAACGGCTCTTCCTCGGTCACTGGGCTGGCGGGCAGCACCGTATTCTGCTGGCACTGGCCGGTGAAGACCGGCGCGGGCGCGCCCTGCACACCGGAGTAGACCATGTTCCACAGGCCGTTCGGGCAGCCGGCCGCGCCGCCGATCGAGCTGTTGCGGACCAGGTACTGCTGGTTGCCATTGAACTGGAGCGTGCCGCTCACCTTGCTGTCGGCGATAAAGCCGCCGCTGGCGAAGTTGTTGTTCGCGCAGTAGTCCTGGAAGACGACGCTGCCGTTGATGATGGCGCGCCTGATCGGGGCGGCCTGGGAGGCGGACCACATCTCGGCCGAGTTAGTGCAGCCGGTGCCGAACGGAT
This sequence comes from Streptosporangiaceae bacterium, assembly GCA_036758545.1. GTDB lineage: Bacteria > Actinomycetota > Actinomycetes > Streptosporangiales > Streptosporangiaceae > Palsa-504. The sequence goes on from DAIOWL010000363.1 coordinate 3,990, forward strand.
CCCCGATCGGGGGCGCGTAGGCCGGAGGCGAGCTCGGCAGATCGACGTTGAGGGTCACATTGGACAGCGACCGCCAGAAGTTGTCATCGGAATTACAATCCTGGGTCCCCGCCGTGCACAGGTTGTTGAATACGTCGATGGCACCGTTGATCACCGTGTCCTGCGGCATCGCGCCCAGGCCCGCGACCTGGGTGTAGTAGCCGACCTGGAAGACCAGCGGGTTGCCGGCCGACCCGTAGGTGCCGGGCTGGAACTCCACGGCGTATCGCTGGCTGCTGAACTGGCTAGCCACCGGGACCTGCTGAGTGGCGATGCTATCGAGGTCTTTCTGGATGGCCGCCTGGCTCATGGTGTCGGTGAAGACACAGACGTTGGGCCCGAACACGGCTACGTTCGCGTCCGGGCAGATGGACGAGGCCGCCGCGGCCGCGTGGGGCGGGACAGCGGCGAACCCCACCCCGGCGATCAGGGTCGCCGCGACCAGAATCCGGCGCCACCGCCGACGGGGGATAAAACCTCTGGTGATCCTGTTCATTGGTGTTACCTTCGCTCCTCAGCCCTTATGACGGGCGTCCCCCACGGTGTATCGAGATCCGTAGCCACTCCCTGTTGATTCCACGCAAAG
>DAIOWL010000363.1:4714-6961 GCA_036758545.1 Streptosporangiaceae bacterium
CGTCCCCCACGGTGTATCGAGATCCGTAGCCACTCCCTGTTGATTCCACGCAAAGCGCCTATTCGTGAATTACTTAGCTTTCCGTCGATATCCCGCAAACGACATCGGCTCTTAACCTAGCGGTGACTATGTTAACGAGCCATAAACATCAATGCCCGGCCATCAAAAATCCGTTAACGGATCGAAGTCGACATTCTTTCATGGTTTTCAGGAGAGGAAGTCGCCGCCGGGGCTAGCCTGCCGTGGCGCGCACGGGCAGGTGCCGGACGAGGCTGACCACATGGTCGCAGCGCGCGACGACTTCGGGATCATGGGTGGCAAGCACGAGCGCGCCGCCGTCCGCCGCGACGCCCAGCAGTCGGGCCAGCACGAGTTCGCGAGTGACCGCATCCTGCTCCGCGGTCGGCTCGTCGGCGATGAGCAGTTCCGGCCGCGCCGCCAGGGCCCGCGCCACCGCGACGCGCTGCTGCTGGCCACCCGACAGTTCCTGCACCAGGTGTTCCCCGAAATCACCGAGGCCGAGCTCGGCGAGCGCGGTGTTCGCGGCCGCCATGGCGCGCCCGGCGGGCATGCCCCCGGCCCGCAGCATGATCTCCACGTTCTCCGCCGCGGTCAGCAGCGAAACCAGCCCGTAACCCTGCAGCACCGCGGCGGTGCGGGCGGGCAGCGCGCCCGCGGTTACCAGTTCTCCGCCGCGCCGCACCGTTCCCGCCGCGGGAGCGGCGAAGCCGGCGAGCACAGAGAGCAAACTGGTCTTGCCTGACCCGGATGGGCCGGTAACCGCCACCCGGTCGCCCGGCCGCACGGACAGGCTGACGCCCTCGAAGATAACCCGCCCGCCGCGTTCGAAGCGCAGGCCCTCGGCCTGCAGCAGGCTCATTCCTCCTCCTCGGCGCCGATAGTGCCGGGGTCGACCCGGCGCAGCAGCACGCCGCCCTCGGCGCGGCTCGCGGTGGCGAGTGAGCCGGGCGGGAACTCATCGAGCAGATCCGGCGGCAGGGTCACCGTGCCGTCCTTGCCGACCACCATGAACTCACGACCCCCGTGGCCAGCCGCGCCCACGCGCCCGTCCCTGATCGTGATCGTGCGCCCGAGCGCCGCGGCAACCTCCGGATCGTGGGTGACCGCCACGACAGTAGTGCCGAGGCTCGCGTTGGCGGCCTGGATCAGCTCGATTACGTCACCGGCCGACTCCGGGTCGAGCTGGCTGGTTGGCTCGTCCGCCAGCAGCAGCCGCGGCCCGTTGGCCAGCGCGACCGCGACCGCGAGCCGCTGCTGCTCGCCGCCCGACAGCAGTCCGGCACGCCGGTGCGCCGCGCTCGCCAGGCCCACGCGATCCAGCAGGTCGGCGGCCCGGCGGCGCTTGACCCGGCGACTGCGCCGGGTCGGCGCCTGGGCGAAGAGCACGTTTCCCGTCGCCGACTGGCTCGGCAGCAGGTTGCTCGCTGGATTCTGCAGCAGGAGGCCGACCTCGCGCAGCCGCATGCTGGTGAGGGCCCGGCCGCTGAACCCGGAGAGCGGCCGCCCGCTGACCTCGACTGTTCCCGCGGTGGGTTTGAGCAGCCCGGCCAGGTGCCACAGCAGGGTAGTCTTCCCCGCGCCCGACGGGCCGAGCAGCGCCACCATCTCACCTGGCTCGATGACCAGATCCACTCCCCGGAGCGCGGCCACCTCGTTGCCCGGCGTGCCGTACACGTGCACCAGGTTCTCGCAGCGGACAGCGGGTGCGACGGGGCTGGCTTCGGCGGTGCTGGCTTTGGCGGGGGCGGTCATGGCGGCGCCTCCCTGAGCAGTTCGGGCCGGGCCGACCGGATCAGCATCACGGTGGCCACGGCGACGGCCACCGCCAGCAGCACCACGGTGACCGCGATCGGGACCGCGACCTGCGCAGCCGACGGGACGAACAGCAGCGACGGCGCCGCCGGCGGGGAGAGGAACACCGGCAGGCTGCGCAGCACCAGGACGGCCGACCCGATTCCGGCCGCCACCCCCGTCACCACGCCGAAGCCAAGGACCACCGACTGCTCGATGAACACGGAGGCACGCAGCGACCTGCGCGGAACGCGCCCGGCGATCAGGGCCGCGTACTCATAGCTCCGCCGGCGGCCGGCCTGGTAGAGGCCGAGCACGGCGGCGCCCCCGGCCAGCAGCGCCGCGGCCGCCGCGGCCGCCAGGAACAGCACGCTGGCCAGCGCGGGACCCTGCCGCATGAGCACCGCCTCGGCACCAGCCGCCGTGGCCATGCCG
>DAIOWL010000364.1:0-6907 GCA_036758545.1 Streptosporangiaceae bacterium
GGCGGTGGGCGCGGGCGGGTGGTGCGGGCGGGTGGTGCGGAGGGAGCGGGCGATGAGGGCGGGGGGCAGTAGCCACGGGAGGACGCGCCTGCCACACTAGCTGTCTATGCGTACGCTCGTCATCGACCACCCCCTGGTCACCCATAAGCTCACCGCGCTGCGCGACACCGAGAGCGACACCGCCACGTTCCGCAGCCTGACGGCCGAACTGGTGACCCTGCTCGCCTACGAGGCGACGCGGGAGATGCGGGTGCAGCCGGTATCGGTCACCACCCCGGTGGGCATGGCCAGCGGGGTCAAGCTGGCCGGGCCGGTGCCGCTGATCGTGCCCGTGCTGCGGGCCGGAATCGGCATGCTGGAGGGGATGACCCGGCTGCTGCCGATGGCCGAAGTGGGCTTCGTCGGGTTGCGCCGGGACGAGGAGTCGCTGGTCGCGTCCACCTACGCGGACCGGCTGCCGACCGACCTGACCGGGCGGGACACGTTCGTGCTCGACCCCATGCTGGCCACGGGCGGCACGCTGGCCACCGTCATCAGCATGCTGGCCAACCGCGGCGCGGCGTCGGTCACCGCGATCTGCCTGCTCGCCGCGCCCGAGGGGCTGCGGCACGTGGAGGCGGCCTTCGCCGCCGACGAGGTGCGGGTGGTGACCGCCGCCGTCGACGAGCGGCTCAACGAGAAGGGGTACATCGTGCCCGGCCTCGGGGATGCGGGCGACCGCCTGTTCGGCCAGATCTAGAGGGCCCAGACATGCGGGGCCTGGACATACAGGGCTCTGTCTTTCGGGCAGGGCACCGGGCTACGAAACGGATCCCGTAGGCATCACCAGCGCTCTAGACGGGCCCCCCCATGTCCACAGTGGGTGATGACCGTCCGCCGAACCCGGCACCCTGCCAACTACAGCTAATCAGGACGTATCGTCCCAGGGGTATCCCCGAGTCCGGGGTTACCTCCGATCCGCACGGCGAAGAGAATCCGGCCTAGACTAAACCGATGTTGTGCCAGATAGCCGGGACCTTACTATGCCACTGACCTCGCACGTTAGCACGGCGTCAGGGCAGAAGATGCTGGTCGCCGAGGGCACACGGCTGGTATTCGGCCGGGGTCCCGGAGTCGACCTGATCGTGGCGGCCGGCCGGGGACTGTCCCGGCGGGCTGGTCTGGTGACCGCGATGGCGGCCGGTGTCTGGATCGCCAACATCAGCCGCACCCATGCGCTGTACGTCGAGGGTGAGGGCTATCAGGTCAGGCTGCCCCGGATGGAGCACGACGGCGAGCCCGCCAATGGCTGGTTCGTGCACGCGGGCACGGCCCTGGTCGGCTCGCGGGCCATGCTCGACGACGGCCAGTCGCTGATGGTGACGGTCACCGGCCAGTACGACGCGCCGGCGGCCGGGGACCGGGCGGGCTGGGCCGAGGACACCGAACTGGCCGCGACCGGGCTGACCGGGGGGAGGCTGGCCGCCACGGGCCTAGCCGACGAGGGTGAGTGGACCGACGAGGTGTTCGCCGCAGGCCAGGCGGACCAGGAGGGCGGCGGCCGGGGCGGCGCGGTGCTGACCGGAGCGGGGCAGGCGGCCAGGGCCGCGACCAAAGGGGCCGGGCCGGGCCGGGCCCGGCCGAGCCATACTGACCCGGGTCACGCCGGGCCGGGTCACGCGGGGCCAGGTCATTCGGGTCAGGGTCACGGCGGGTCGAGCCACGCGGGGCCGGTCCCTTCAAGCGCGCAGGACGGAGCCGGCGAGCCGGACGGGCCCGGCCTGGGGGCCAGGGACGGGGACGGAACGCTGCTGCCGTTCTACCTCGACCCGATGACGAAGCTCTTCCTCGTCGCGCTGATCTGGTGCCGTCCGTGGCTGGACGACCCGAGCGCGACCAGGCCGCTGCCGCGCACGCCGGAGATCGCCCGGGGCGCCCTGGAGGTCACCGGCGCCTACCACGAGCTGGAACGGTTCGACGCCGACCCGGAGTACCGTGACCTGCTCTCGGCCCGGGTGGCCGAGCACATCAAGGTGCTGCGGCGCAAGATCGCCGACCGCGGCCTGGCCGCCGCCGACGTCCGGATCTCGGACGAGGTGGCCGTCCGGATCCTGATCGAGCACGGGATCATCACCTCCGCCGACCTGAGCAGGCTGGACGACCCCGCCTGGCGTTCCCGCCAGGAAGACCTGTGGTGGACCCAGGGTTAAGATCCGAACGGAATCACCATGAACGTGGTGGCGGCCTGACGCCCGCCCGGCCCGGTCACGTGGACGTCGAACAGACCGAGCTGGACCGCGCCGGGGAAGAGCTGCTTGATATCCACCTGGAAGGTCCCGGCGGACGGTGTCACGTGGACGGTGCGGGTGAACTTCTGCGCCGGCGCGGGCGGGGGCGGGCTGTTGAAGCTCAGCACGACGGTGACCGGCTTGCCTGGCTCAAAGCCGCTGGCCCGGACGATCCACGCGTCGCCGGCGGTGCCCTGGCTCCGCTGCACCATGCACACGTCGGGTCCGCCGCCGGCGTGGCCAGATGAGCCGCACACGGTCTTCGGCGCCGGGGGCCGCCCGCCGGGCGGCAAGGAATTGGAGCCCGTGCCCGTCGTACTCGAGCCGCTGAGCGCGGAACCGAGGATGACGCCGACCACGACCAGGGCCGCCCCGACGGAAGCCCAGCCGGCCCAGGCCATGTGCCCCCGTACCCAGCGGCGCCAGCCGGAGCCCGGCTGCCCGCCGGTCGACCCGGTCCCGGGGCCGGTGCGGCCGTGGCCGGGCTTGCGCCGGCGGGCGGGCTTGTAGGAGGCGGGAAGTTCGGTGTAGGAGGCGGAGGTGGCATCCTCGGAGCGCTCGCCGGCGAACTCGCCGAGCGGACCGATCTGAGGGCTGCGCTGGTACTCGGCGATCAGGGCCATCGCCTTGTCCGGCAGGTAGGAGTGCTCCTCGTCCGGGCCGGCCTGGGCCACGGTGAAGTCGCCGAGCTGGACCAGCATGGCCGAGGAGGTCGGCCGGGCCCGCGGCACCCGGTGCAGGCACGCGGTGATGACCTCGGACAGTTCGGCGGGCAGGCCGGACAGGTCGGGTTCCTCGGTGGCCAGCCGGGCCAGCACGTCCATCACCGAGGCACCGGAGTACGGCGGGTGCCCGGTGGCCGCGAACAGCAGCGTCGCGCCGAGCGAGTACACGTCGCTGGCCACCGACGCCTCACGGGTGTCCCTGGCCTGCTCCGGCGCCATGTACGCGGGGGTGCCGACCGCGCCGCGCGCGGTGGTGCGGCCCATCCGCTCGGCCGCCCGGGCCACCCCGAAGTCGATCACCCGCGGCCCGTCCGGCGCGACGAGCACGTTGGACGGCTTCAGGTCACGGTGCACCAGGCCGGCCCCGTGGATCGAGGCCAGTGCCTCGGCGCACCCGGCGGCCAGCCAGCGCACCGTGCTCACCGGCAGCGGCCCGCAGGCCAGCACTAGCCGGGACAGCGACGGGGCCGGCACGTACGCCGTGGCCAGCCAGGGCAGGTCGGCCTCGGGGTCGGCCTCCACCACCGCGGCGGTGAACACCCCGCTCACCTTCCTGGCCGCCGCTACCTCCTGCGCGAACCGGGTACGGAAACCGGTCTCCTCGGCCAGCTCCACCCGGATCGTCTTGACCGCGACCAGCCGGCCGGCGGCCGAACGGCCCAGGTAAACCTGGCCCATCGACCCGGAGCCGAGGCGGCCGAGAACCACGTACGGCCCGATCCGCTCCGGATCCCATCGGCGCAGTACTTCCCAGTCGCGGGGCTCACGGCCCGGCTGCGACTCCATCTCGGCCCTCCCTCACCCCTGTTCGCAAGTGCCCGACTCCGAACAGTGGCCAGCTCCCATCATGCCGAACCGTTCCGGTCATGTGCAGCGCCTTCCCAGCGTTTGGTGCAGGTGAGGCGGGAGAGAAAACCAGGCCCGTTCGGGATAGTTTGTTGGCATTTAATCCGACGGCTGGCCCCCGAGCAAGCCAGCCGGAACTACCGCGTCGCTGATCGCGCGGGCGGTGGCGAAGCCCGGCTTGATCACTGTGTTGATCAAGCGCAGTCGCTCGTCGAACCCGGCGAACGCGCTCTTCATCGCGTTCACCGTCAGCCATTCGATGTCCGTCCAGCCGTAACCGAACTCCGTGACCAGCCGGTGGAACTCCGAGCTGAGCGTGACCTGGCTCATCAGCCGGTTGTCGGTGTTCACCGTGACCCGGAACGACAGCTGGCGGAGCAGCCGGATCGGGTGCAGCGCGATCGACGGCGCCGCGCCGGTCTGCACGTTCGAGGTCGGGCACATCTCCAGCGGGATCCGGCGGTCGCGGATGTAGGCGGACAGCCGTCCGAGCCGGACGTTGCCCTCCTGGCTGATCTGGATGTCGTCCACGATGCGGACGCCGTGGCCGAGCCGCTCGGTGCCGCACCACTGCACCGCCTCCCAGATGGACGGCAGCCCGAACCCCTCACCCGCGTGGATGGTGATGTGGAAGTTCTCCCGCTTGATGTACTGGAACGCGTCCAGGTGCCGGCTCGGCGGCCAGCCCGCCTCGGCGCCCGCGATGTCGAACCCGACCACGCCCTGATCCCGGTAGCGCACCGCGAGCTCGGCGATCTCCAGCGACCTGGCCGCCGTCCGCATGGCCGTGAGCAGGGCGTACACCGTGATGCCCCGCCCCTCGCTACCCTGCCGGAAACCGTCGAGCACGGCCTGGACCACCTCGTCCAGGCTGAGCCCGCGCTCGGTGTGCAGCTCGGGCGCGAACCGCACCTCGGCGTACACGATCCCGTCGGCGGCCAGGTCCTCGGCGCATTCGGCGGCGACCCGGCGCAGCGCCTCCGGGGTCTGCATCACCCCGACCGTGTGCCGGAAGGCGTCCAGGTAGATCTCCAGGTGACCGCGGTGCGCACCCTCGGTGAGCCGCTGGGTCAGCTCTTCTTCGTTATCGGCGGGCAGGCCGTTATAGCCCGTCTCGCTGGCCAGCTCGAGGACGGTCCGCGGGCGCAGGCCGCCGTCGAGGTGGTCGTGCAACAGGACCTTCGGGACGGTCCTGATCTCGGCAAGTGTCGGCATCTGCCTATTCTGCTATGCGGGACCGACTTCGGAGATGACCGGGGAGACCGGCGGGGGCGGCCCCTGGTCGCTGACCGCGGCCGCGCCCTCCAGCGCGGCCAGGGCCGGGCCGAAGCGCTCAGGCTCGTCGGCTCGGAGCTCGAGCAGCGGCTGCCCGGCCTGCACCGGCTCTCCCGGCTTGACCAGGCAGATGATGCCCGCGGACGCGCTGACGTCGTCTTCCTTGCGCGCCCGGCCCGCGCCGAGCCGCCAGGCCGCGATGCCGACCTTGAGCGCGTCTAGGCCGGTCAGCCAGCCGGAGGCGGGCGCCGGCACTACCTGGGTGTGCGCCGCCTGGGGCAGCGGGGCGTCCGGGTCGCCGCCTTGCGCGCGGACCATCGTCCGGTAGGCGGCCAGCGCCCGGCCGTCGGCGATGGCCGCCGCGGGATCGCCAGCCGTGCCGCCACCGATGCCGGCTAGCGCGAGCATCTGCCGGGCCAGCGCGAGGGTGACCTCCATCAGATCACCGGGGCCGTGGCCCTGCAGCGCCTGGACGGATTCCTCCACCTCGACCGCGTTGCCGACCGCGCGGCCCAGCGGGACATCCATCCTGGTCAGCAGCGCCCGGGTACGCACGCCGTGCTCCTCGCCGAGGGCGACCATCGTCTCGGCGAGCTCGCGCGCCCGGTCGTAGCTGGTCATGAACGCGCCGGTGCCGACCTTGACGTCGAGGACCAGCGCGCTGGTGCCCTCGGCGATCTTCTTGGACATGATCGAGCTGGCGATGAGCGGGATGGACTCGATCGTCCCGGTGACGTCGCGCAGCGCGTAGAGCCTGCGGTCGGCGGGCGCCAGGCCCGAGCCGGCCGCGCAGATCACGCAGCCGGCGCTGGCCAGCACGGCGAGCGTCTCGTCCGGGGTCAGCGCCGAACGGAAACCGGGGATCGAGTCGAGCTTGTCCAGGGTGCCACCGGTGTGCCCGAGGCCGCGGCCGGACAGCTGCGGCACCGCGGCACCGCACGCCGCGACGAGCGGCGCGAGGATCAGGCTGACCTTGTCGCCCACTCCCCCGGTCGAGTGCTTGTCCACGGTGGGCCTGCCGACCGAGGACAGGTCCAGCCGGTCGCCCGAGGCGATCATGGCCGCGGTCCAGGTTCGCAGCTCGGAGCGGTCAAGACCACGGAAGTAGATCGCCATCAGCAGCGCGGACATCTGCTCGTCGGCGACCTCGTGCCTTGCGTACGCCTCGAACAGCCACCTGATGTCGTCGTCGGCGAGCCGCTGCCCGTCCCGTTTGGCCCTGATGAGCGAGACGGCGTCGGTCACCGCATCTCCCGGCGGGCAGCGAGATCGGCAGCGGTGAACGCGGCCGGGAGCAGGACCGTCAGCTCGACCGGGCCTTCTGCGGTGTCGACGAGCAGGTCGGGGCCGCCGGCCTCGAGCAGCAGCTGGCGGCAGCGGCCGCAGGGCAGCAGCGGCTGGCCGTCGCCCGCGACGACCGCCACGGCTCGCAGCGCTCCTGCCCCGGCGCCGGAGGCGTGGAGAGCGGAGACCAGGCCGCATTCGGCGCACAGGGTCAGGCCGTAGGAGGAGTTCTCCACGTTGCAGCCGACGACGACCTGCCCGTCGGCGGTCAGGCCGGCCGCGCCGACCCGGAGCCCGGAGTAAGGAGCGTAGGCACGTTCCGCCGCGGCCGTGGCGGCCGCGCGGAGCGCTGGCCAGTCGATGATCACGTGACGACTCTAAAGCACCCCGGAAAAGGACTAGGGTCCGGCCGGATAAGGCTGCAGGGTTGCCTTAACCGACCGGACCCTTTCACGTCCTGCGCGGCCGCCGCAGGGAGGCGGTTCGCGCTAAGAGCAAGGAACTCTGCTA
>DAIOWL010000365.1:0-6888 GCA_036758545.1 Streptosporangiaceae bacterium
TCGACGTCGATGGCCTCGCACGCGTCCTTGGCGATGTACGGGTCGTCGGCGATGACGCAGGCCACCTCCTGGCCCTGGAACCGCACCTTGTCGGTGGCCAGCACGGCCTGGGTGTCGTAGGACAGGGTCGGCATCCAGGCCAGGTTCCTGGTCGCCATCATCTCGCCGGTCAGCACTAGGTGCACGCCGGGGATGTCCCAGGCCTTGCTGGTGTCGATGGAGCTGATCCGGGCGTGGGCCAGCGGGCTGCGCAGGATCTCCATGTGCAGCATGCCGGGCAGGGTGATGTCGTCTGTGTAATTGCCCTTGCCGCGGATGAAGCGGTCGTCCTCGACCCGCTTGCGGCTGGAGCCCAGCCCGCCGATCTTGATCTCGTCGAGTGCCGACATCTCACGCCTCCCCGGATTCGGCTCGGAGCTTGGCCGCCGCCCATTGCACCGACTTGACGATGTTCTGGTAGCCGGTGCAGCGGCACAGGTTGCCGGACAGCGCCCAGCGCACCTCCTCCTCGGTGGGATCCGGGTTCTCCTCGAGCAGGGCCGTGGCGGCCATCATCATGCCCGGGGTGCAGAACCCGCACTGGAGTCCGTGCTCCTCCTTGAAACCCTCCTGGAGCGGATGCAGCTCACTGGCACTGGCCAGGCCCTCGATGGTCCTGATCTCACGCCCGTCGACCTGGACGGCCAGCATCGTGCAGGACTTGACCGGGCGGCCGTCGACCAGGACCGTGCAGGCACCGCAGTTGGTGGTGTCACATCCCATGTGGGTGCCGGTCAGGCCGAGCCCGCGGCGGATCAGGTGGGCCAGCAGCAGCCGCGGCTCCACCTCGGCGATCTTCTTCTTGCCGTTGACGGTGAACCTGATCCGGCGGACCGGCACATCGGTGGCCTGGCCCTCGGGGTCGTCGTAGACGATGGTCATGATCAGGCCGCCCTCTCCGCTGTCTCTGCCGTTGCGCCGCGGCTCAGCAGGCGCAGCACGAACGTGCGCACCATGTGCCGCTTGTAGTCCGCGCTGCCGCGGTGATCGGTCCTCGGCCTCGCGGCCTGCGCCGCGAGCTCGGCGGCCTGCTCGATGCTCTCCGGTGTCAGCGGGTGCCCGGTCAGCGCGGCGGCCGCCTCGGTAACGCCGATGGTGGACCCCCCGACCCCGGTCAGCGCGATGCCCGCCCGGACCACGTTCTCTCCCCTGGTCTCCAGGGCCACCGCGACGCCGACGGTGGCGAAGTCGCCGACCCGGCGCTCCAGCTTGAGGTACCCGCCCGACCTGGTGCCCTGAGCCGCGGGGATCACCGCCTCCACCACGATCTCGTCCTGGTCCAGGACGTTCTGGAAGGGACCGGTGACGAAGTCGGCGAGCGGGATCGTGCGCGTGCCACCCGATCCCCGCGCGACCACCGAGCCGCCGAGCGCCAGCACGACCGACGCCCAGTCGCCCTGCGGGTCGGCGTGGCAGAGCGAGCCGACCAGGGTGCCGCGGTTGCGGACGATGGGGTCGGCGATCAGCGGTGCGGCCGATGCCATGGTGGGCTGCGTGCTCTTGAGCAGGTCTGAGCGCTCCAGCACGGCGTGCCGGCACAAGGCGCCGATGCGCAGGGTGCCGTCCGGCTCGGCCCGGTGGTAGTCGAGGCCGGGCACGTTGTTGATGTCCACGACAAGCTCCGGCGAGGCGAAGCGCAGCTTCATCATCGGGACCAGGCTCTGGCCGCCGGCCAGCACCTTCGCGTAGTCCCCGCCGTCACGCAACGTGCTGATCGCCTCGTCGAGCGACCGCGGCGCCTCGTAGCGGAACCGCGACGGATACATAGATCCTCCAGGTGTCCTTCGGGCGCGGGCTACGGTTCGGGGTCGGGGTCAGGGCCGACGTCCGCAGGCGGCGCTTCCCGCCGCGCTGCCGCGGGCCGCGATTCCGGGTCCGGTACCGCCACCGGAAGCGAGTCTTCCTCGGGATCCGGCCGGGGCTGCTGGTGCGGTGGCCACGGTCCCGCTACCGGCTGGCCCGCGACCTTGAGGTAGTCGATCAGCTCAGGCCAGGCCCACACGGTCGGGCTCTTCCCGGTCTTCGGGGCGTGCTCGATCAGTTCGTAGAGCCGCGGGTTCCCGCGGCTGTGTCCGTCGGATTCGATTCGCATGCCGCACGCTCCTGCCGCTGGACAAGCGCCATTACTCGTATTGCGTCAACATGATCCGCTGGGCCGGACCGGCCCGCAACGGGCGAATAAGTGCTTGCTTAAGGGGCGGTCCATTTCCTCGCTGTACCTGAGTCCGAGCTGGTAGCGACGCTGGGAAGTCTCAGTGAGACTAGCTCCAGATCGTGACGTAGACCGGCGGGCGGAACCGGGACGGCGGGACACCGCCAGCTGGCGAGCGCATCAGGTGCATGGCTTCCGGTGTGCCGAGGTAGCGCCGGAACGAGCTGGCCGCCACGCTCTGGTGCTGCCGTTCCAGCAGGGTGACATGCCAGCAGGCGTCCAGCTTGCAGCCGGGCGCGTCGACGCGGGACAGCTCGCCGCGGCGCAGCCGCTGGGCGACCAGGTGCTCGACGGCCGGCGCGACGCCCGTCCCGTCGGCCGCGGCCGCCCAGGCGGCGGTCTGGTTCGGGAAGACCCTGACCTGCTCCTCGGGGATTCCCAGGCTGGTCAGCAGCTGCCCGGTTTCGCTGCCGGGATCGGTGCCGGACGGGTCGACGAACCACAGCCACTGGCGCGGGCCCCCGCGCAGCCTGGGCTGCCCGGCGGTCACGACCACCAGCCGGTACTTGAAGATCGGCTCGGTCGCCAGCGCCATGCCCGGGTCCTCGGGGATGGCCGAGGAGATCGCCACGTCGGCGAGCCGGTTGGCGACCAGGACGCTCATCTCCTTGGTCACCGCGACACCAGCCGACACCTCGACCGAGCCGGGGAAGCGCTTGGAGAACGCCTCGGTCAGCGGGCTGACCATGAATTCGGCGATGGTGGAGGTGGACACCACCCGGAGCTGCTCGGGCGCGCCCTGCGCGGCCCGCACGGCGGCGTGCGCCTCGGCCCCGAGCACCACGATCTGCGACGCGGTGCCGAGCAGCCGTGAGCCGCCCGGCGTCAGCGTCATGCCGACGGGCCCGCGGGTAACCAGCTGGTCGCCCAGGTGCAGCCGGAGGGCCGACAGGGCCTGGGAGACCGCTGACTCGCTGACGCCCAGCGCGTTGGCGGCGGCGGTCACCGAGCCGAGCCGGGCGACCAGGACGAACGCGTTGAGCTGTGTAAGGGTCATCAGGATTGCAGCGTCGATTTCCGGGCCTTCATCCCAGAAAAAGCACCACTCCTCCCATCCTCCGCGTGGTATTATCGAACATGTCCGCGATAACCAAGCGGGCACCTGCACAACCCGGCACCAAACCGCGGCAGGGTATGCCGTGGCTGCGCGGGGAGGCGACGGGATAACCCGGCCTGTGAACCGCGAACCTACAGCGTGGCGCGAGCCGCGGCTGGAATCCCCCGCTCCCTGGGCGGGTGGAGGATGCCAAGTCACCGTCATTATGCCCGCAAGCCGGGTACCTAATGACATTCGCCGATCCGGGCCGGGGTTAAGAGGAAGACCCGTCCGGGCAAGCCACATGCTCGGGCCGATGGCTTTGAGCCCCGGCCGGTGAAGTTCCGCACGGGTTCACTGAATGAACGTCAGTGGAGCCGATAACCAGGAGCGGGCCTGTCACAGCGGGCTAGCTAGCTCACGATGTCCCGGGCCCATCCGCAACGTTGGTTAGCCAGGCGGTAGGGGCGGGCGGGCGGCCGGAGCGTTCGCCGCCGCTGGTCTGACCTGCGACGCGGAAGCCGAGAGCTCGCAGCGTCTCGGCGGCGTGCGGGTGGCCCGCGGCCGGGTCGGCGGCGTAGTCGCTGATCAGCAGGCGGCCGGTGCCCGGCCGGACGGTGTGCGCCAGGTGGTGCCGGACCAGATCCGCCCGGCGCGCGCGGGGCACGCAGTCGAGCAGGATGTGCACGTAGTCGAAGCGCATCGCGCCGGGCGGCTGCCAGTCCACGGCGTTACCGGTCCAGATGTGGTCGGCCCACCGGGGCAGCCGGCGCCGGGCGAGTTCGGCCAGCGCAGGCGATATGTCGACACCGTACGGCTCGATGGCCAGGCCGCGTTCGGCACACCAGGCCGCCACCGACTCCATCAGCAGCCCGTTGGCACAGCCGACGTCCAGGAACGTCCCGTCGCCCGCGATCCCCTCGGTGATGTGCCGCCGGGCCTGCTCCCACTCCCGCGCGTCCCCGCCGAACCCGCTCCCCTGCCGGGGCGTGGTCCCGCGCAGGTAGGCGGGCTCCAGTGTGCGCTGGTTGTCCGCGTAGAACGCGTGCTCGTCCAGCGTCCGGTAAGACCGGGCCGCGGCACGCACGGCGGCGGCACGCACCGGCTCGCCGTCCTCGTCCAGCCGCCGGGCCGCCTCCTCGGCGGAGCAGACCAGCAGCGCCACGGTCCGGTGCGGCCTGCTGCCGGTGTACGGGCCGCCCTCGATCCAGGCGTACAGGTGATCCCGGTCCAGGCCGAACGGATGGAACCGCTGGTAGCGGAAGCCCGCCATCTGCAGCGGGACCCGCAGCACGGTGTCCAGCAGATAGTGCTCGCCGTCCAGCACGTCCCCGGACGGCAGCGCAGGGTCACCCGGCTCGTCGATGAGCACGCACCGGCCGTCGGTCAGGAACGGCACGAAGGTAATCCGCCGTACCCGGTCCGGCGGCGGGTCAGTCCTGATCGGCTGAAACATGGCCGGCTCTTTCGGGGATGGCGGCGAGGATGGTCGCGACCGCCTCCGCGGGTGTCCGGGTCGCGGTGTCGATGACCAGGTGGCCGCGGTCCCACGGCTCGTACTCCCGGCTGGTGATCTGCTCCCAGTCCGGCAGCCGCAGGCCACGGATGTCCACCTCGCGGGCCCTGGCCCGCTCGCGGTGCGCGGCCTGGTCGGTGCAGACGAGCTCGACCTCGACCAGCCGGGCGCCGTGACCGGCCGCGACGTCACGCCAGGCGTCCCTGGTCACGCCGAGCGGGTTGACGCACTCGGCCACCACGCTGACGCCACGCTCGAGCTGCTCCGCGGCCACGCCGTAGGCCACCATGTACCCGACGGGACCCAGCGGCTGACGCAGCGGCTGGCCTGGGCCGGCCGAGTCGATGATGGCCTGCTCGATCCGGTCGACGCGGACAAAGGTGAAGCCGACGTGGCGAGCCAGGGCGCTGGCCACCGTGCTCTTGCCGGTGGCGGGCAGGCCGCCCACCACGACGAGTACCGGCGCGCAGGCCGCCGGCTCACGCCGGCCCCGAGTCAGCCGGGCTCGGCGGGAGCGCAGGAAGTCCGCGAGCTGGCCGCGTTTACCGACGCTCACGACGCCCGCTGGGTAGCGATCAGTACCAGAACCGATCCCGTCATCGTTCCTAACATAGCCAGCGGGAGTGCGCACGCCATGAAACCCCGGATCCAGTGCGTTCTAGCGCCGTGGATTCCCGGTTTCATGGCGTCCGGCAGGCGGCTAGGGGAGACATACGGCCGCCGGGGCGCGGCTCACGGAGAGGTCCTCGAACTGGTCGTTCCTCATCAGGCCGAGGCGGCTCACGGGGCGTCTTCGAACTGGCCGTCCCTCAGCCGGTCGGCGGGCGGTTAGATCCGGCGGACGGCCGCCGCGGCCGCGGCGCGCAGCCTGGCCCGCAGCTCGGTGCCCCCGGCCCGGCTGGTCTGCGCCTCCACCACCCGCAGGCCGGTGCCCTGCAGCGCCTTGGCCAGATCCCCCGGCTGCTCGAGTCGCTGGTAGGGCAGGCCGAACGCGGCGGCCAGGTGGTTCAGGCCGGTGCCGTGCGGGGTGCCGAACAGCCGCTCGAACGGACCCGGGAACGCCGCCTGCTCCAGGGCGGAGAAGATGCCGCCGCCGTCGTTGTTGACCACGACCAGGCACAGGTCGGGACGCGGCTCGTCCGGGCCGAGGGCCAGGCCCGCGGCGTCGTGCAGGAACGTCAGGTCCCCGATGACGGCGAAGGCCGGGCCGCCGTGGGCCAGCGCGGCGCCGATCGCCGACGAGGTGGTGCCGTCGATCCCGCTGGTGCCGCGGCTGGCCAGCACGCGCAGGTCGGCACGGGGAGGAAGAGCGCAGTCAATATCCCGAACGGGCTGGCTTGAGCCGCACCACAGCAGGGCTCCGTCGGGCAGCGCGGTGGCCAGGTCCCGGGCGAGCCGCGGCTCGGTCAGGCTCTCGTCCTCGTCGAGCACGGCGTCCACCGCGCGGCGCGCCGCCTCGTCCGCCCGCTGCCAGTCGTCCAGCCAGCCCTGTTGTGATCCAGCGCCGTCCGGGGTCCCGGTCAGCCGCAGGGCCGTGGCGACGTCGGTGGCGGCGCGCTGCGGGTCGGCCCAGCGCCCGGGGCCCTGCGTCAGCACCACGTGCCTGCGCGCCGATCCGTTCTTCAGGAAGGCGAGCTGCGGCCGGGAGAGCCCAGGGCGGCCGGCCGAGACGATCAGATCGGGCTGGTGCGCCCGGACGAACTCCGGCGTCGCCAGCAGGTACTGGTAGGCGGACAGCGCGCCGGGGCCGCGGCGGGCGCCGGACGAGGGCTCGGCGAGCACCGGCCAGCCCGCCCGCCCGGCCAGCTCGACCAGGGCCCGCGCGTCGTAGTCGCCGTCGCCGCAGACCACGACGCCGCGTTCGGTCCATGGCAGCTCAAGTTCGCCGCCGGTTGCGGGCCTGTCGTGGAAGACCGT
Source organism: Streptosporangiaceae bacterium (assembly GCA_036758545.1). Classification (GTDB taxonomy): domain Bacteria; phylum Actinomycetota; class Actinomycetes; order Streptosporangiales; family Streptosporangiaceae; genus Palsa-504. The sequence goes on from DAIOWL010000365.1 coordinate 6,721, forward strand.
CCATGGCCGGCCCTCGGGGCGCCCGTCGAGCGATTCCGGCCATTCGTCGTCCCCGTCCGGCACCAGCGGCTCGCGGAACGGCAGGTTGAGGTGGACCGGGCCGGAACCCTGATGCAGGCCGCCGACGCGGCCCGCGGCGTGCGCCCAGGCCTGGCAGGCCAGCGAGCG
>DAIOWL010000366.1:0-6878 GCA_036758545.1 Streptosporangiaceae bacterium
GCGACCAGCGTCTTGATCGGGGTCACGTGGCTGACGATGAGGACCGTCTGGTGGGCCCGTTCGGCCAAAATCCGATGCAAGGCGGCGGTCACCCGCTCGCTGACCTGGTCGAAGCTCTCCCCGTCTGGCGGCGCGACCGACGGGTCGGCCAGCCACGTGGTCAGCTCCGACGGCCAGCGCTCCCGGACCTCGGCGAAGGTCAGGCCGTCCCAGGCGCCGAAGTCGGTCTCCCGGAAGCCCTCGTCGGTCAGCACCGGGACGCCGGTGACCGCGGCGACCTCCTCGGCCGTGCGCACGGTCCGCTGCAGCGGCGACGCCACGATCGCGTCGATACCCGCCGACGCCAGCCGCTTGGCGGCGGCGACCGCCTGCCGGACTCCGGTGTCGGTGAGCGGCGCGTCGGTCTTCGGGCTCAGCCCGGCGTACCGCTTCTGCACCGACATCGGCGTCTGCCCGTGCCTGAGCAGCAGGGTAGCCGTGGGCTCGCCCTGGGCGGAGATCCAGGTGGTCCTGGCGCTCACCTAGATGCCAGACTCCGGGGTCCGGACCAGGATCCGCCTGCACTCCTCGCACCGGACCACCTCGTCGGGTGCCGACGCCCGGATGACGTTGAGGTCGGCCGCGTTCAGGCTCAGGTGGCATCCCTCGCACCGGCCGGCCCGCAGCATGGCCGCGCCGACGCCCTTGGTCTTGCGGATCTGGTCGTAGAGCGCGAGCAGGTCGGCGGGCACCTCGGCCGCGACGCTGGCGCGCTGGTCGGAGGCCTTGGCCGTCTGCTCGTCGATCTCGGCGAAGGCCGCGTCCCGCCGCGCCGCCACCTCGGCCATCTCCCCGCCGAGGTTGTCCCGGCCGGTGGTCAGCTCGTCCCGCTGGCTCTCGAGCGTCTCCCGGCGCTCCATCAGCTCGAGCACCACCTCCTCCAGGTCGCCCTGCCTGCGGTGCAGGTTCTCGATCTCCGACTGCAGGCTGGCGAGCTCCCGCGCGGCCGAGACCTGCCCGGCGTCCAGTCGGGTCCGGTCCCGGTCGATCCTGGTCCGGACCTGCTCCACGTCGCGTTCGGCCCGGGTCTGCTCCCGGCTCAGGTCGCCGAGCTCGGTTTCGGTCGCCACCAGGGCGTCCTTGAGCTCGCCCGCCCTGGTTTCCAGGGCGGCCAGCTCGGCGACTTCGGGGAGGCCGCGCCTGCGGTGGTCGAGGCGGGCGAGCTCGGCGTCCAGGTCGGCCAGTTCGAGCAGGCGGAGCTGGATCTGCGGTGATGCCTTCACGGGTCCCAACGTTAGTCGCCCCGGACGACTGTGTCGCGTGGTAGACCTGGCGCCATGGAGATCCCTCGCGTGAGCCGGCCCTACATGCCGGGTTACGGCATCGCAGGACCGACCGAAGGCAGCGGGCTCCTGCACTGGTCCTGGGCGGCGGAGCGGCTGACCGCTGCGCGCAACTACTGGGTCGCCACGGTCTGGCCCGACGGACGGCCGCACATCATGCCGGTCTGGGGGATGTGGGACGACAGCACGCTGTGGTTCACCAGCAGCGCCGGCTCCCGGAAGGTCCGTAACCTGACTACCGACCCCCGCTGCTGCGTCACCACCGAGGACGCCTCGGATCCGGTGATCATCGAGGGCACCGCGCACATCTCGACCGAGCTGCCGGTGCTGCGCCGGGTGGTGGACCTGATGAACGCCAAGTACCGGACCGACTACCGGGTCGACTTCCTCGATCCGGCCAAGAACGCTACCATCGGGGTCCGGCCGCGGCGGGTGTTCAGCATGCGGGCCGGCGACTTCGCCGGCTCCCCCACACGCTGGACCTTCGAGGACGAGGGTTAATAAGAGCGCAAGCTTCGCGGAGCTAACTAAACTCCGCCGGGCGGGTAGCGTGGGAGTGCGCCTACCCGCGCAAATCCGCCATGAGACCAGCGTCCGCCCCCGCCGGTGACCAGCCCCGGGCTCCGCGTGCCCTGCCCGGGGCCGTGGCAGGCGTGCTCGCGGCGGCCGTAGCGATCGGCGCGGCGCAACTCGTCGCCGGGCTCACCGCGCCGGCCAGCTCGCCGGTGCTCGCGGTCGGCCAGGCCGCCATCGACCTCACTCCGCTGCCGGTCAAGAACTTCGCCATCTCCACGTTCGGCACGGCGGACAAGACCGTGCTGCTCGGCGGCATCCTGGTGGTACTCGCCGTGTACGCCGCGGTGGTCGGCATCGTGGCGGTGCGCCGGCTCGCGTTCGGCATGTGGGGGCTCGGGCTGTTCGCCTTCATCGGCCTGTGGGCCGCCCTGACCAGGCCCGGCTCCACGGCGGATTACCTCTGGCCGACCCTGGCCGGGGCGGCGGCCGGGGCGTTCACGCTGGCCCGGCTGGCCGGCGCCGCGGGACGGCTGAGCGCGCCCCCGGCCCGTCCCCGGCCGGATGTCGGCCCCAGTCCAGCGGCGCCAGGCGAAGCCGCGCCCGGCGCGGGGCGACCCGCGCCGAAAACGCTGACCCCGCCTGACCTGCCGGTTCAACCGGCCGCGTCCGAACCCGGGCCGGGCGGGCCAGGCTCCTCCTTCACCCTTCTTCCCAACCCTGACGACCAGGGGCCGCCCCGCGGGCCCGCACGGAGGCGGTTCCTGGTCGGCAGCGGGATAGCCGCGGCCGCCGCGGTGGCCGGAACGGTCGCCGGGCGCGAGCTGGCCACCCGGCGCAGTGTCACCCTGGCGCGGGACGCGCTGCGTTTCCCCCGGCCGGCCGTGGCGGCGCCACCGCTCCCCGCAGGCAGCGACCTGCACATTCCCGGCCTCAGCTCGTTCATCACGCCGAACAACACCTTCTACCGGGTCGACACCGCCCTGCTGCTGCCCCAGGTGGACCCGTCGACCTGGCAGCTCCGGATCCACGGGATGGTGCAGCGGGAGGTCACCATCAGCTTTGCCGAGCTGCTCAGGCGCCCGCTTATCGAGGCTTACGTCACGCTGACCTGCGTGTCCGACCCGGTGGGCGGGCCCTACGTGGGCAACGCGAAGTGGCTCGGCGCCCGCCTGGCCGACCTGATCAGGCAGGCCCGCCCCCGGGCGGGTGCCAGCCAGCTGCTGTGCACGTCGGTCGACGGGTTCACCTCGGGCACTCCGCTGCAGGTCGTCCTGGACGGGCGGGACGCGCTGCTCGCCGTCGCGATGAACGGCACGGCGCTGCCCGTGGAGCACGGCTTTCCAGCGCGGATGGTGGTCCCCGGCCTGTACGGCTACGTGTCGGCGACCAAGTGGGTCACCGACATCGAGGTCACCACGTTCGCGGACGCCACGGCCTACTGGGCGACGCGCGGCTGGTCGCAGCAGGCGCCGATCAAGACCGAGTCCAGGATCGACGTGCCCGCGATCGGCTCGACGCTTCGTCCGGGGCCAACGCAGGTGGCCGGGGTGGCCTGGGCCCAGCACAAGGGCGTCGCCGCCGTCGAGGTCCGGGTCGACCGCGGCGCATGGCACGAGGCGCGGCTGGCCGCGGTCCCCGACATCGACACCTGGCGGCAGTGGGTGTTCCAGTGGCAGGCCACCCCGGGCGACCACGTGATCGAGGCCCGCGCCACCGACAAGACCGGGTACACCCAGACCGCGCTGCAGGCTCAGCCGGCCCCGAACGGCGCCTCCGGATACCCCTCCGCCGCCGTTACCGTCCGCGGCTCTTGATCGGGTCACGCGACTGATCGGGTCACACGACGCCCGTCCGCCACTGAGCGCATCACCTCGTTCGCTACGGTGGGCCAGACGCGAGGGAAACGGAGGTGCGATGAGCGAAGCCGATGCTGAGTTCGCCCGGCTGGCCCGGGAGTACCTGGACGACCGGGCCGAACGGCACCCGGATGCCGCCACGGGGCTTGGTGACCACCGGTTCGACACGCGGCTGCCGGACCCATCGGCGCAGGCCCAGGCCGACGAGCGTCGCGCACTTGACGGCTGGGCCGCCCGGCTCGCCGCGCTCGACCGCGGCGCCCTGTCCGCGGAGCACCAGGTGGACGCCGCGATGATGGCCGACGGCATCGCCCGGCAGGTGTTCGAGATCGACGAACTGCGCGAGCACACCTGGAACCCGCTGCTCGCCAACCCGGGCAAGGCCATTTACCAGCTGCTGGCCAGGGATTTCGCACCGCTGCCCGACCGGCTGGGTTCGGTCGCCGGGAGGCTGGCGGAGATTCCGGGAGTGCTGGCCACGGCCAGGGGGCAGCTCGGGCGGATGCCCCGGGTGCACCTGGAAACCGCGATCGGCCAGTTCGACGGCACGATCGCGCTGGTCAGCAACCAGGTAGACGCCGCCCTCGAAGCAGCGCCGCAGTGCGCCGCCCGGCTCGCCCAGGTCCGCCCGGCCGCGTTGGAGGCGCTGACCGGGCACCGGACCTGGCTAGCCGCGCGGCTCGCCGAGGCGGACGGGAACGGCGGCTTCGCCGACCCGCGGATCGGGCCGGAGCGGTTCGCCCGCAAGCTGTCGCTCACGCTGAGCGCGGCGGCGGACGCGGACGCCATCCTGGCCCGGGCCGAGGCCGACCTGGACCGGGTGAGCGAGCAGATCACGGAGCTGGCGGCGCATATCACCGGGCAGATCAGCGGTGCGGCCGGACCCGGCGTGGTTCCGCAGGTGCTCGGCCGACTGGCCGAAGACGTGCCCGACGACGCCACGATCCTGGAGTTCTGCCGGGCCGCCCTGGCCGCACAGACCGCGTTCGTGACCGACCGCCGCCTGATCACGGTGTACGACGACCCGATCGAGCTGATCCCGATGCCGGAGATCGACCGCGGAGTCGCGGTCGCCTACTGCGACTCCCCCGGCCCGCTCGAGCCGGTGCCACAGCCCACGTTCATCGCGGTCTCGCCGACACCCGCCGGGTGGGCGGCCGAGCGAGTCGCCTCGTTCTACCGCGAGTACAACCGGCACATGGTGCACGACCTGATGGTGCACGAGGCCATGCCCGGCCACTACCTCCAGTTGCAGCACTCGCGCCGGTTCGCGGGCTCGGACACCGCGATCCGCGCGGCGCTGCGCTCGGGGGCGTTCGTCGAGGGCTGGGCGGTCTACGCCGAACGGGTCATGGCGGAGCAGGAGTACCCGGGTGAGGGCGATCCGCGCGCGGTGCGGATGCAGCAGCTCAAGATGCAGCTGCGGATGACCCTTAACGCGATCCTGGATGCCAGGGTCCACGCGCACGGCATGACCGAGGACGAGGCCATGGCGCTGATGGCCAGCCGCGGCTACCAGGAGGAGGGCGAGGCGGCGGGCAAGTGGCGCCGGGCGCAGCTCACCTCGGCCCAGCTGTCCACGTACTACGTCGGGTACTGCGAGATCTCCGACCTGGCGGCCGACCTCAGGGCGGCCCACCCCGGGCTGACCGACCAGCAACTGCACGACCGGATGCTGGCGCACGGCTCGCCGCCGGTCCGGCTGCTGCGCACCCTGATCGCGGCGTGAGCGCCGCGGCTCATCGCGCCGTGAGTGCGGCGCGTACCTAGATCGGGCACCGCCGAGACGGTCCCGATCTAGGTACGGATATGGGTCATTCCACCGACGTGGTCCGGCGGCGTCTGGGGTCAGACTGGGTCAAGCTGGGCCGCTCCGGAGGGAACCTCCGGCCGCGGGATCCGTGGTCGGTGCTGAGAGCGGTCCAGCCTTTCGGCCGCGAGTAGAGCATCCGCTCGGCCAGGGACCAGGCCAGCGTGGTGAGCAGGTAGATCCCGGCCGCTAGCGGTGCGAACGCGGCGATGACCACGGTCACGTACGGCAGTGCCCTGACCAGCAGCCCGGGGCTGCCCGCGGTCGCCCCGGTCGCCTGGGCCGTCATCAGCCTGCCGAGCCGGCCGGAGAGCGCCGCCAGCAGCGCGAACAGGCCGACGAAGACCACGCCATGCGCGCTGGCCAGGTCCAGGGGTCCCGTGCCGCTCAGCCAGTGCGCGCCGAGCGGCACGCCGAACAGGTCGTGGGTGAGCAGCGTGTTCGCCGTCCCGCCGACCGTCGGCGAGCGGAACAGCAGGTACATGACCGACAGGAACGGCCACTGGAGCAGGAGCGGGGCGAAGCCAGCGAACATGCTGGTGCCCTCCCGCTTGTACAGCGCGGCCATCTCGCGCTGCAGCCGCTCTGGCTGCTTGCCGTACCGCTGGCGCAACGCCATCAGCTGCGGGGCCAGCCGGGCCTGGGCGGCCTGCCCGCGCAGCGCGCGCAAGCTGAGCGGCATGAGCAGGAGGCGGACCGCCATCGTGAAGGCGACGATCGCGGCGACGGCGGCCAGGCCGCCGAGGGCGGGCGTGAGGATACCGGTCAGCCCGGAGACAAGGTGATACGCGGCGTCCACCGGGACGCCAAGGAAACTCGACATGGGGAAACGGCCTTCCAGCTACGACGGAATAAGGGCTGGAGGCGGCCGCGAGGTCCGCGGGACTGCTACCGGGAGCCGGCGGCCGCCAGGGCCGCCGTAGGTGCTCTGGGCCTGGACCGGCCCGCGGCGTCGGGATCGCGCTGGCGCAAGAACGCCGCGCGCCAGGACTTCTCCCGCAGCGCCGAGGCACGGCGGATCATCGGGAGTGCGGCGGTCGTCCGGGACAGGCTGGCCACCGAGGTGAGCAGGGCCAGCACCGCGACGGCGAGCGCGGCCCCGGCCAGGACGGCTGCGCCCCCGAGGGCCAGCGCGGTGAGGCCGGAGGGGCTAGCCGCGAGCTGGATGAGGTCGCGCAGCAGCCCGGCCAGCATGGCCAGCGCGCCGCCGAGAACCGTCATCGCCTTCCCCGTCCTGGAGGTCCTGGAGAGCGATCCTGCTTTCAGCGTACGCCGTCAGGCAAGCTCCGCGACCGCGGCCAGCAGGCGGTCGACGTCGTCCTGGTCGTTGTAGTGCACCAGGCCGGCCCGGACGGCGCCGCCCGAGTCCCGCAG
>DAIOWL010000367.1:0-6852 GCA_036758545.1 Streptosporangiaceae bacterium
GACGGCTTCGCACCGCTGGAGGAGCTGGCCGCGCTGCTGGGCGGGGTGGTCGGGGTGTCGCGGGTGGTGACCAGCGAGGGCTGGCGCCCGCACAAGCAGCAGGTCGGCCAGACCGGCACCAAGATCACCCCGGAGCTCTACCTGGCCTGCGGCATCAGCGGCGCGATCCAGCACATCGCCGGCTGCGCCAGCGCCAAGCACATCATCGCGATCAACACCGACCCGGGCGCCCCTATCCTGGCCCACGCCGACTACGCCGTCATCGGCGACCTCCACCAGGTCATCCCCGCCCTCGTCGAGGCGCTCCGCGCCCGTTAACCCTGGTCGGCGTGCTTTGTCTGCGGTTTCGGGGGTCATAGCACCCGAAACTGCAGACAAATCCATGCTCGCGTCTCCTTCGGGCGCCGTGGGCTGGGCGAGCGGGTGACTGGGGCGCATGGTCGCGGCTGACGTGGGAAAGTGTGAGAAGGTCGGAACGCTTGCTGCTCGAGGGATGGGGAACATTTGGCGGCGACTGCCGTATGGCCGGGCGACAGCTACCCGCTGGGTGCCACGTATGACGGAGCCGGCACCAACTTCGGGCTGTTCTCCGAGGTAGCCGACCGGGTCGAGCTCTGCCTGTTCGACGACGACGGCACCGAGACGCGGATCGACCTGAACGAGGTGGACGGGTTCGTCTGGCACGGGTACCTGCCCGGCGTCAGCCCGGGCCAGCGGTACGGGTACCGGGTGCACGGCCCGTACAACCCGGCCGAGGGGAAGCGCTGCAACCCGCACAAGCTGCTGATCGACCCGTACGCCAAGGCGATCGAGGGCCAGGTCACCTGGGGCCAGCCCGTGTTCTCCTACCAGTTCGGGTACCCAGACCGGCGGAACAACGCCGACTCCGCGCCGTACGTCCCGCGTTCGGTGGTGGTGAACCCGTACTTCGACTGGAACCTGGACCGGCCGCCGCGCACCCCCTACTACGAGACCGTGATCTACGAGGCGCACGTCCGCGGGCTGACCAGAGAGCATCCGGTCATCCCCGACGAGCAGCGCGGCACCTACCTGGGCCTGGCCCACCCGGCGGTGATCTCGCACCTCAAGGGACTCGGCGTCACCGCGGTCGAACTGATGCCGGTGCACCAGTTCGTCAACGACAGCCACCTGAAGGAAAAAGGCCTAGGCAACTACTGGGGCTACAACACCATCGGCTTCTTCGCCCCGCACAACGCGTACTCGGCCAGCGGCCACCGCGGCCAGCAGGTGCAGGAGTTCAAGACCATGGTCCGCGCGCTGCACCAGGCGGGCATCGAGGTGATCCTCGACGTGGTCTACAACCACACCGCCGAGGGCAACCACCTGGGGCCCACGCTGTCCTTCCGCGGCATCGACAACGCGGGCTACTACCGGCTGGTGGACGACGACCGGCGCTACTACATGGACACCACCGGGACCGGGAACAGCCTGCTCATGCGGCACCCGCACGTGCTCCAGATGATCATGGACTCATTGCGCTACTGGGTGCTCGACATGCACGTGGACGGCTTCAGGTTCGACCTGGCCGCCACCCTGGCCCGCCAGTTCTACGAGGTGGACCGGTTGTCCGCGTTCTTCGACCTGGTCCAGCAGGATCCCGTGGTGTCCCAGGTGAAGCTGATCGCCGAGCCGTGGGACGTGGGCGACGGCGGCTATCAGGTCGGCAACTTCCCGCCGCTGTGGAGTGAGTGGAACGGCAAGTACCGGGACACGATCCGCGACTTCTGGCGCGGCCAGCCCGCCACCTTGCCGGAGTTCGCCTCCCGGCTGACCGGCTCCAGCGACCTGTACCAGCAGGACAGCAGGCGCCCGGTCGCGTCGGTCAACTTCGTCACCGCCCACGACGGGTTCACGCTGACGGACCTGGTCTCCTACGACCACAAGCACAATGAGGCCAACGGCGAGGACGGCCGGGACGGCACCGACGACAACCGGTCCTGGAACTGCGGCGCCGAGGGCCCCACCGAGGACAAGGCCATCCTCGCGCTGCGGGCCAGGCAGAAGCGCAGCTTCCTGCTCACGCTGCTGCTCTCGCAGGGCGTGCCGATGCTGCTGGCCGGCGATGAGATGGGCCGCACCCAGCGGGGCAACAACAACGCCTACTGCCAGGACAACGAGATCTCCTGGGTGGACTGGGCGGTGCGGGCCGAGGACGACCAGGCCCTGTACGACTACGTCCGCACCCTGATCAAGCTCCGGGCCGACCACGCAGTGTTCCGCCGGCGCCGGTTCTTCCGCGGCCTGCCGGCCCGCGGCGGCCGCAACCGGCTCGGCGATATCGCCTGGTTCACGCTGGCCGGTGAGGAGATGACCGGCGACGACTGGGACGCCGGGTTCGCCAAGTCGCTGACCGTGTTCCTGAACGGCCGGGCGATCAGCGAGCCGGACCGGCGCGGCGAGCGGGTCCAGGACGACTCCTTCCTGCTGCTGTTCAACGCCAGCGAGGAAGATCTCCGGTTCGTCATCCCGCCGCGCCGCTACGGACCCCGCTGGTCCAAGGTGCTGGACACGGCGGTCCACGCGACGGATTTTGAAGACGAGAACCCCGTCAAGCCGGGAGACGCGATAAACGTGATCAACCACTCCGTGCAGTTGCTGCGCCGTGGCTGAGCCCGCAGGCCGGCACGCCGGCCGCCCGCTCACCGGGCGCGAGCATCCAGTGTCCACCTACCGGCTGCAGCTCAGGGACAGCTTCGGGTTCGGCCAGGCGGCCGAGCAGGCCGGCTACCTGGCCACGCTGGGCGTGACGCACGTCTACCTCTCGCCGATCCTGCAGGCCAATCCCGGCTCGCCGCACGGTTACGACGTCATCGACCACTCGCTGGTCTCGACGGACCTCGGCGGGGAGCCCGCGTTCCGCGAGATGGTGGCCGAGTTCCACCGGCGCCGTCTGGGGGTGGTCGTCGACGTGGTGCCCAACCACATGGCCCGGCCCACCCCGGAAACGCTCAACCGGCAGCTGTGGTCGGTGCTCTACCAGGGCCGGAAGTCGGAGTTCGCGCACTGGTTCGACATCGACTGGGAGGCGCAGGAAGACAAGCTGCTGCTGCCCATCCTGGCCGGGCCGCTGGAAGAGTGCCTGGGCGACCTCATCATCGACACCGCGCCCCGCAATCCGGAGAACGCCGCCGCCCATCGCGGGCCGGTACTTCGCTACTTCGACCACGTGCTCCCGCTCCGGGACGGCGTGGCCGACCTGCCCCTCGGCGTGCTGCTGGCGCAGCAGCACTACCGGCTCACCGACTGGCACGACGCGGCCACCCAGCTCAACTACCGGCGGTTCTTCGACATCGACTCGCTCATCGCGCTCAGGGCCGAGGACCCGGACGTCTTCGACGCCACCCACCGGGTGCTGCTGCGCCTGGTGCACGAGGGACTGATCGACGGGTTGCGGGTGGACCACCCCGACGGGCTGGCCGACCCGCGCGGCTACCTGACCCGGCTGTCCGCCAAGACCGGCGGCGCCTGGATCGTGGTGGAGAAGATCCTGGCGCACGGCGAGGAACTGCCCGACTGGCCCTGCGCGGGCACCACGGGATACGACGCCCTGTCCCTGGTCGGCGGCCTGTTCATCGATCCCGCCGGGGACGTGCCGCTGACCGACGAGTACGTCCGCTTCACCGGGGGTAAGCAGGGCTTCGCCGAGGTAGAACGGGACGCCAAGCACGACATCGCGAACGGGACCTTCGCCGCCGAGCTGGCCCGGCTGACCCGCCTGTTCGCCCGGGCCGGCTACCCGGCCCTGGACGGGTTCTCGGCCGGCGATCTGTATGACGTGCTGGTCGCCGTGCTGGCCGAGTTCGGCGTGTACCGGGCGTACGTGACCCCGGGCGAGCCGCCGTCCACCGCCGCGGCGGCGGCGGTCACCGCGGCCGCGGCCTCGGCCCGGGACCGGCTGGCCGAGTACCTGCACCCGGCCCTGGACGCGGTGCGCGCGGCGGTCCTCGGCCTAGGCGAGGTGACCGCCGACCCGGACCAGCAGGCTGCTCGCGACGAGCTGATCGTCCGGTTCGGCCAGACCACCGGCCCGGTGCTGGCCAAAGGCGTGGAGGACACCGCGTTCTACCGCTGGTCCCGGCTGGCCGCGCTGAACGAGGTCGGCGGCGACCCCGACCTCTTCGGCGTCAGCCCGGCCGAGTTCCACGCCACCGCCGGGCGGCTGGCCCGGCGCTGGCCGGGCACCATGACCACGCTGTCCACCCACGACACCAAGCGGCAGGAAGACGTCAGGGCCCGGCTGGCGGTGCTGGCCGAATGGCCGCAGGACTGGGGACACCACGCGGCCGAGTGGCACGGCCTGACCCGGTGGCTCGCCGACGGGGCCGTGGCCGAGGTCACCGAGCGCGCCCCAGAACCCGACCTGGAATACCTGATGTGGCAGACCCTGGTGGGCGCCTGGCTGATCGGGCCGGAACGGCTGGACGAGTACCTCGGCAAGGCCATGCACGAGGCCAAGACGCGGACGTCCTGGACGATGCGCCGGCTGGGCTACGAGTCCGCGGTGCTCGGCCTGGCCGGCGCCGTGCTCGGCGACCCGGAACTGACCGCGGCGATCGCCGGCTTCGTGGCCAGGATCGCGCCGGACGCCCGGGTGAACACCCTCGGCGCGAAGCTGGTGCAACTCACCATGCCAGGAGTGGCCGACACCTACCAGGGCTGCGAGCTGACCGGCCTGTCCCTGGTCGACCCGGACAACCGCAGGCCGGTCGACTACCAGCGCCGCCAGCGGCTGCTGGCCGCGCTTGACACCAACCCGGACCAGACGGCCTTCGGCGGCGGCCTGGACGCGGAGAAGCTCCTGGTGACGTCGCGGGCGCTGCGGCTGCGGCGCGACCACCCGGACTGGTTCGCCGACAGCTACACCCCGCTGGCCGCCGAGGGACCGGCCGCCGGGCACGCGTTCGCCTTCCTGCGCGGCGGCCACGCGGTCACCGTCGTCACCCGGCTGCCCGCCGGCCTGCGGCGGCGCGGCGGCTGGGCCGACACCGCCCTGCCGCTGCCCGAACTGCACTGGCGCGACGTGTTCACCGGGGTCAGGCACGCCGGCCTGCGGCCGCCCCTGGACGAGCTGACCAGACGGCTCCCGGTGGCACTGCTCATCCCGGACCGGGTCTGGGAAACCGAACTCCAGGAGCGCGCCGACGGCAGCATCCGGTGACCGTGTTCAGCGTCTGGGCCCCCGCCGCGGGCCGGATCGACGTCGAGGTCGCCGGGCAGCGTTACCCGATGAGCCAGGAGAGCGCCGACGGCGGCACCGGATGGTGGAGCGCGGACGTGCCCCACGTGACGGCCGGCATCGACTACGGGTTCCGGCTGGATGACGGCGAGCTGCTGCCTGATCCGCGCTCCCTGCGCCAGCCGTTCGGCATCAAGGGCCCGAGCCGCACCTACGACCATTCCGCCTTCCGCTGGACCGACCGTAGCTGGCGCGGCGGCCCGCTGCACGGCTCGGTGATCTACGAGATGCACGTCGGCACGTTCACCGCCGACGGCACCCTCGACGCCGCCATCGGACGGCTCGGTCACCTGCGCGACCTCGGCGTCCACACGGTGGAGCTGATGCCGGTCGCGGCGTTCCCCGGGCAGCACGGCTGGGGCTACGACGGGATCAACCTGTGGGCGGTGCACGAGCCGTACGGCGGGCCGGACGGCCTCAAGCGGTTCGTGGACGCCTGCCACGACCGCGGCCTGGCCGTCCTGCTCGACGTGGTGTACAACCACGTCGGCATCGGCAACCGGCTGGGCGACTTCGGGCCGTACTTCACCGAGGCGCACGTGACGCCGTGGGGCCCGGCGGTCAACCTGGACCAGCCCGGATCCGACGAGGTGCGCGCGTTCCTCATCGGCAACGCGCTGATGTGGCTGCGTGATTACCACCTGGACGGGCTGAGGCTCGACGCGGTGCACGCGCTGGAGGACCACCGCGCCCTGGTCTTCCTCGAAGAGCTCGCCACCGAGGTGCACGCCCTCGCGGCCCGGCTGAACCGCGAGCTGATCCTGATCGCCGAGTCCGACACCAACGACCCCCGCCTGGTCACCTCCAGGGAGGCGGGCGGGTACGGCCTGGCCGCGCAGTGGAGCGATGACTTCCATCACGCGGTGCACGCCGCAATCACCGGCGAACGGCAGGGCTACTACTGCGACTTCGGGTCGCTGTCGGCGCTGGCCAAGACCTACACCCGGGTGTTCTTCCACGACGGCATCTGGTCCGCGTTCCGCGGCCGCACGCACGGGCGGCAGGTCGACGTGTTCCGCGTGCCCGCCCACCGCTTCCTCGGCTACCTGCAGGACCACGACCAGGTCGGCAACCGGGCCACCGGCGACCGGATCGCCGCCTCGCTGTCGCCGGAACTGATCAAGGTGGGCGCCGGCCTGGTACTGACCTCGCCTTATACCCCGATGCTTTTCATGGGCGAGGAGTGGGGCGCGGACACCCCATGGCAGTACTTCACCGACCACATCGAGCCCTGGCTGGCCCAGGCGGTCGCCGAGGGGCGCAAGAACGAGTTCGCCGCGCACGGGTGGGCCGCTGCCGACGTGCCCGACCCCCAGGACGAGGCGACCTTCCTCCGCTCCAAGCTCGACTGGGAGCAGCGGCACCGTGAGCCGTATCTCGGCCTGCACGCCTGGTACCGGGAGATGATCGCGCTGCGCCGGGCCCGGCCCGAGCTGACCGATCCGCGGCTGGACCGGGTGCAGGCGGACTTCAACGAGGATGCGCGCTGGCTTCTGGTCCGGCGGGGTCGGCTGAGGATCGCGGCGAATCTCGGCGGCAAGGCGGTCCGGCTGCCGCTCGGGCAGCGCGGCACCGGCGTGCTCGCCGCGTCCAGC
>DAIOWL010000368.1:0-6830 GCA_036758545.1 Streptosporangiaceae bacterium
CATGACAACAGACCGCCCGGCGCACGGCCACCCCGACGGCGAACATCACTCCAGCGCCCATCGGCGTTCCTGCCGGACCTCCCATAGGGACCAACCAACAGCGCAACGTTACCGGTCGCGGTACTAGGACAAATTCGGACATTCACGGAACACGCCGGAGCCCTGTGGATCGGCCCCGTCGTCCCGGTAGCTGCCGGGTCCGCGCGTCGCGGGGAGACGACCGGCAGCCATCGGGGCTCCGTTCAGATTTCTCCGCGCCGGTGATGCGGCAGGGAACCGGGGGGCGCAGACTGGTTCTGACAAGCCTGGTCGCGAGTCACGCGAGTGGCGGGGCCGATGGCGGCACCAGGGACGCGGAGGCCAGTCGCCACCTGAGGAGATGACCGTGGCTGGACCGCCGTTTTACGTCGGCGATGCTCGTGGCTACCCGCACGGGGAGATCTTCTGCATACGGGGTGAGCCCGGCAAGTTGCAGGCGCTGGTCTACAGCACGATCGGGCTGAGCCGGTGCCCGCCCGGGCAATTCGATGCGGTCGACGTTGGCGTGCTGTGCGCTGTAACCGGCTGCGATCTGGCGTGGAAGAGCTCCCGGTGCTTCTGGATCATGGACCGCCTGACTCTCGCCGCGACGGGTGACGTGGTCGCGTCCGGTGGCCTGGCGTTCAACTGCGTGGCCCAGATGCGGATGCCCGCCAGCTTCGACCCGGCCAAGAGTCAGTTCGGGCTCCCCTACCACCCCGGGTACAGCGACCGTACCAGCACGTACGAGTACCTGAGCGGAAAGCCTGTCTTCCTGCTGCAGTCCCCGGACGGGGTGACCTGGGTCATGCAGGGCTACAGCAACCACATCGATTCCGGCCTGAGCCAGGCCACCCTGCCCGGCCTGGGGCAGCGGCTGAACCTGCCCGCAGGGTGGGACTTCAAGGCAAAGACCCTCGACCGGAACCTCATCCTCGACACCGAGGGCGTGGCCCGCGTCATCCCCGATGACCTCGAAAACATATATCAACGCTGCACCAGGGACGTCCGCAACTTTGACCCGTGGAAGTAACCTGAGGCCCCGCACAACGCGCCGTCACCGGCCGGCGCGGACACCCCGACACCCCTTGGCGTCCACGCTGTTGACTCGGTGACCGCGACTGGGAGCATCGGACACGAGGCAAGTCGGCTGCATGCTGAACCGCCCGGGCATGACGATATGCCGGTCAGATCCGTGCCGCCGCCCGGCTGGTCCGGCGCGGGCGCGCCGGGCGGGGCCTCCCAAGGCCAGACGTGGTGGGCAAGCCCGCCGCGGCGTTCTTCGCCACCGCGCTGGCCCGCCTTGGCGCCAGCGCCGCCGGCACCATGATGGTGGGCGACGACATCGAAACCGATGTGCTCGCCGCCCAGCGCCAGGGGCTCACCGGGGTGCTGGTCAAGACCGGCAAGTACCTCCCGCGCACGCACCAGGCCGCTGCTGGCACCCCCGACCATGTCCTGGATTCTTTCGCCGGCCTGCCCGCCCTGCTGGAACGGCTGTCGTGAGACGACCGGCGAGACGATCTGGACCGGCGCCGGTACCGACCGTATGATCCCGCTGCGGGGAAGGAGCATCAGCATGCAGTTCACCGGCTACTCCTTCGGCTCGATCAAGGTTGACGGCGTGACCTACGGTCACGACCTGATCATTGACCGCGGGAAGGTCCGCAAGCGCAAGAAGGCCGCCTCCCGGAAGTTCCGCGGCGCGTACGGGCACACCCCGCTCTCGGCCGAGGAGGACATCCCGTGGCGATGCCGCCGGCTGATGATCGGCACCGGCGCGGCTGGCGCGCTGCCGGTCATGCAGCAGGTCCGGGACGAGGCCCGCCGCCGCAAGGTCGACCTGGTTGTCCTGCCCACAGCACAGGCGCTCGGCGCCTTGGCCGAGTCTGGCGCGCACACCAATGCCATCTTGCACCTGACGTGCTGAGCCTGCCGCCACGGTATCTACGGGCCGTCTCAGCAGCCGCGCCGCAGCGGCGGGCGGGCGCGGGAGCAATGATCTTCGCGTTAGCGGCGGCCCGGCAATTTCGAGGCACCTGAGGAAAGGCCGCTGGTCTGCATAACTATGCGCATCCTTACGATGCGCAGAGAACGCTTGCTTCTGCCGCATAGCGCGCGCCAGATCGTGCGTGATGTGGTCGTCTCGCGCTTAAGGCGCCGCTCGACTAGTGATGGAGTCGACCGCTTATGACGACCGTCGGCGTGACGGCTCACACTGGCGAATCCCGAAAGGATTGCGGGGAGACATCACGCTCAGTAACTGAGGAGGTCACAGATAACGCGCACACTCCCACCCAATTGCGCGGACGGCAGCTGGATTTGGTCGAGGTGCTCGCCATTCAGATCTGGGTGTTCTGCGCGTGCCGGAAGGACCGGGGGCCGCTGGCCTGCTATTCGCAGGCCCGCGCGATGGACGTAATGATGTGACCGTCGCCGGAGGTTGACCAGTTCGGCTGTCGCGATCAGGTTGCGCTGCTCAACGTGTCAGGCGTCATATTCGGTGATGAGAGTCTGGGCCTGCGGGGGCCAGTTCACCCGCCTGGCCGCGGTGATACGCTGCCACGGTTCCTCCCCCAGCCACATTTCATGATTAAATCTGCGCGAATTGGGATTGGCGGGCGGGTCTGGCATCTCGGGTGACTGACGGCGCCTCAGCGGCGGTGGCCGCTCCACAGCGGCCCGGTCACTCGCCACTCTGCCTCCCAGGTGCTCAGCCGCCGGCGGTCAAGGGCCCGGCGGACGACCGTTTTCGACGCCAGCAGCAGCAGCGATGATGCGAGGCAGGTCAGCACGACGGCAATGCAGACGTCGCCGGCGATCTGGCGGCGATCTGGCGGGGGACTGGTGACCGCGCCGACGCCGTTGATCCAGGTCTGCACGGTGCTTCCCTTGCGTGCTCTCGCCGTGGCCGGGACCTCGCCCGACCGGGGCGGCAAGCCGGAGGGCTGCCAGCGCGCCAGCACCCAAGCCCACTGAACGGACGTATACGGGTCCGGGATGCCCGTCGCGGGAGCGTCCTGAAGCAAGACGGCGGTTACCAGGTGATCTCCTGCCTGCTGAGCATCAGCCCGGCGCAGGGCGAGGTGATCGGCCTGCCGGCCGACGGCGACCGCGGCGATGGGCATCGCGACCACCAGCAAGATCAAAATGGCCAGCCGCATGACAGACTCGATCCGGTCCGTTCCGCGGCGCAGCGGGTTGCGGTCGAAGCCGAGCCACCGGGCACAGCGTGGCAAGCCACCTTCTCTGCCTGCGGTCTTGCCGCCGCGCATTACGGTCACCTCCAGTGGGCCATCAGGACGGCCGTGACGGAACCACCTGTCGCCAGCCCGCTGGAATGAGTACACCAGCGGGACGCCCGCTGCGCGCCACCCGTAGCGGGTGACATAGCAAGCGCAGCCCAGGCAACACGCCGTTAGGAAGGGTCCGCCCTCTACGCGAACCGGCGCTCTCCGCGCGAACCGAGAAAACCTCCTGCCGGCCGACACCAGGTCTCTGGCTTATCAAAAGGTGATAAGAATATGTTGACGTGAGTGGGATCCCGGTCCGCCTGACCGGCCGTCACAGGCGGGCGGTTGCGGGCGTGCCCGGTCAGCGTCGGCCCGGTCTGGTTCGAGCGTGTTTCATCCTTTAGGGACCGCAAGTCGCCAGGTGATCGCGGTGCAGCGGTAGAAGGTGCCCCCTGAGTTGAGTGTCGCCCACGATGGGAGGAGCGAAGTCCTGGCGGTTCTATGGCGGGGGCGGCGGGGCCGGTATCGTGATCTGGTGGCGGGCGGCTGCCTGGGCCAGCGCGGCGAAGTCCGGCGGTCCGGCAGGTGGCGGGGGCAGGGTGAGGGCCCGGGCGGGCTCGTCGGCCTCGGCGTGAACTGCTCGAAGCCGGCCGGGCTGTGCAGGGTGAGGAACCGCGCGGTCATGGAGGTGACGACGTAGGCGTGGCGAAGGCGCCGGGGCAGCACCGCGATGGTGCCGGCTTCGGCAGCGTATTCCTCCCCGCCGGGGATTACCCGCAGTTCACCGTCGAACACGACGAACGTCTCGTCGTCCCGGTCGTGGACGTGGACCGGACTGGCGTTGCCGCGCCGGGCGAGGTGGTCGGCGAGGGGGAAGGCCCCGCCGGTCTGTTCGCTGCTGACGTGCACCTGGGCCAGGGCGCCCAGGAACTAGATGGCTGCCTGGGTGCCCGGGCCGGAGATCACGCTGCCGGTCACGGGGACGATGGACTCTGTCATGACTGGGCTCCTTGGGGGCTGGCCGCAGACCCTTCGCGGCTATTAGTAGCTCAGCGGCGTGGGTTGATGCCGACAGGTTGCCATCCGCGGCACCAGGTACTTACGCGGCATCTGGGATCGGCGGCGACATTGACAGGCGGTCACGGTTACGGCCGCGACCGGTGCTCCTGGTTTCGGGCGGCGGGTCTCACGGCCATGGCCGGCCGGGCTCGCCGGACCGGCGCACGCAGCGCCGGCTGTCCTCTTCGGGCAGCGAGTCATCGGCGTCTGTTACCCGATGCCAGGACCACCTGCGTACCCGACCCGAAGTTCTCCGCGGCAGCCAGCTTGGGCGCCCTGGCCGTCGGCGTACCGAAAGGTTCGCGGTGGCCTCGCTTGAGTAGCCTGGTGCCCTGGCCGGCGCGATCGAACTTACTTTTTACCGGATTACGGCTGGTCAGCCCGGCATCAGCTGGCTGCCAGCCCGGCCACGGTGCCGGGCATCCCGCCGACCTCGCCGACCGGCGTGAGCTGGCCGCCCTGGCCCACGGCCCAGCCGAACAGCTTCTGCGCGTCGGCGTGGATCGCGTACAGGTAGCGGCCATCACTGGAGATCGCCTCGTCGCGGATGCCCTTCTCGCCCGGCCCGGCCGAGGCCGCTACCGGGTCGTGCAGCCGGAGGCTCCGGTCGGCGGTGATCTCATAGCTCGAGACCGTTCCGTCGCCGAAGTTCGTCACGTACGCGAAGCGGTCATCCTTTGACAGCGCGACCCAGCACACCTCGCTGCGGGTGTCGCCGACGGAGCCGCTGACCATCGTCAGCTCGCCAGTCCCGGACACCAAATAGGACGACGTCGCCGCCGCTCCGGTCGCGCCGCCGAACGCCTCGGAGACGATCAGCGACCCGTCTGCCGTGAGGCCGAAGCCGTAGGGTGTCTGGCCCGAGGACTTGATCGTCGCCGGGCCCTGGGCGTAGCCGCGCTCGTCGATCAGGTAACTGCTGATGGTGTTCGTGCCGCGCTCGGTCACGATCAGCACCGTGCCGTTGGTGCTGAACGAGACCTGGGCCGGATCCGCGTCGGTGCCGCTCAGCGGCCGTGTCGAGTCCGGGAGCGCGGTCAGTTTCCCGTCAGCGAGACAGAACCCGCTGATGTTCGGTGTGCCGTTGTTGAGCACGTATACCAGCGCGCCGCTGACGGCGACGCTGGTCGGCTTGCTACCGCCCGAGCCGGCGCGGTCGGCGAGCCGCAGGCCGTCCGACTGAACCGCGAACAACGACAGCTCGTCGCTGCCGGCGTTCACCACCAGCAGCCACCGGCCATCCTCGCTGAGCACCACGGAGCCGGCCGAAGCCAGGTGCGGCGTACCGGTCCCGCGCCCGCCGGTGGAGTAGCGGCCTAGCGGGGCGAGCGTGCCGTCCTGCGTGCGGCTGAACGCGATGACTTCGTTTTCGGTGGCGTCGTTGGTCTGAACATAAACAGCGGGAGGCATAGCTCTCCTTCAGGTCTGTGGGGTCCTATGCGGGTGAGTCACCCGGAAGGCACGAGCGTTACACCGCGCCGCGGAGAATCTCCTCGGGCCTCACCTGCTCGCCACACGAGGGCACTGCGCGCGGCGCTGCCCGAACCGCTCCCGCACGGTCGGGGCGATCGAGCACAGATTCCTGCTGCGTCACCGCCTTAATCTGCGGGACGCACTCAGCCGCCAGCCAGACTTGTCGCGCCAGGGCACACGGCAATCCGGCCGGTGCGGCGCCGGGACCAGCGGGGGAACGCCTGCCGCGCCGAGTGTCCTGGCGGGGCGGACGCGACGGCCCTGGCGGCGACCATGCCCAGTGCGTGTCCGCGGTGCCGGGGAATATGAGCAGTGCAGGCCACGGCCGTCGCCTACCCCGACACCCAGGGGAGGCCCTGGCATGCGAGTTCCCCGCGTGAACTCATCATGCGGGCCGAGCCCGATTTCGCGGCGGCCCGCGTGCTGCACTACACGGCGCTGCACGACGGGATCATCGCCGGCGGGTAGGGCATCCGCCGCCGCAGCAGCCGGTTGACGTGGGCCTGCTGTCCTCTTCTGCGTGCCGCGCGACGGAACCCTGCAACTGCCAGCGGCACTCGAAGTTCGTCGGCCAGCGTCGGCTGGTTCGACGTCCGTGCTACCGCCGTCATCCCTCGGCCGCGTCGATCACCGCCAGCTCAAGCGAGCGCTGGCACACCATCGTGACCCTTCCGGGGTGTTCCGGCTCACGGTGCGTAACCGACCCTGGACTCAGATAAGGCGCGCATCGCCGCCGTTTGGTACTGGAATGGTCCCTTCGGTCGGGCATGCTGGCGCGGCGCAGATCGGGTTTGATCTGCGCGAAGCCGGTCCCATCGCAGATAGGGCCGTCGGCCATGCCGGATCGGGGCTGTGCGGCGCATTTTCGGTCGTGGGCTCTGTCCGGGGTCCTGCCGGTCCGGCGGGGGAGCCGCGCGGAGGGCCTCGCTGCGATTCCTGGCCGTGACGGCCTGGCCGCGGGGCTGGGGGCCCCTGCGCGCTGTAGCCGGCGGGGTGACGCCGGTTTCGTTCAGTGGCGGCAGGCGCGTGGTCAGCGGCGGCTCCGGC
>DAIOWL010000369.1:0-6825 GCA_036758545.1 Streptosporangiaceae bacterium
CAGGCTGGAAGTGTGACCAGTCCTCTCTCCGTACTCGTCGTAGACGACCAGGCCCCCTTCCGCTTCGCGGTCAGGGCCGTGCTCCGCCGCCTGCCGTGCTTCCAGCTGGCAGGCGAGGCGTCGAGCGGTCCCGAGGCCATCACGCTGGTGGACGAGGTGCATCCGGCGCTGGTGCTGATGGACATCAACATGCCCGAGATGAACGGCATCGAGGCCACCCGGCGGATCGTGGCGGCCCACCCGGACGTCGTGGTCTTCCTCTGCTCCACCCACGACGTGACCGACCTGCCCCCTGGTGCCGCCGTCAGCGGCGCCCGCGCCTACATCAACAAGGAGCACTTCGGCGGCGACGCCCTCCGCCAGCTCTGGCAGGACCGCGACTCCGGCGCCTTCGCCCGGCTGTAAACCGGCCAGCGCTAGGCCGCCAGCGGGACCGAGCCGCTGACGGTGGAGCCGTGGCCCGGGGTGGAGTCCCAGCGGACGGTACCTCCGATGGCACCGAGCCGGTCGGTCATGTTGACGTAGCCGTGGCCGCGCCGGGCCACCGCGGCATCGTAACCCGGGCCGTCGTCGGCGACCGAGAACAGCAGGCCGCCCGACTCGGTCCACAGCCGCAGGTCGACGGTGGCGCCCTGGGCGTGCTTGGCCGCGTTCTGCAGCGCCTCCAGGCAGGAGAAGTAGATCGCGGCCTCCACCTCGGCCGGGAACCGTCCTACCTCTTCGGACACGGCCACGCGGACCATGAGCGGGCTGCGGCTCGCGGCGGCGCGCAGCGCGTCCGGCAGGCCGTTGTCGGCCAGCAGCGGCGGGTAGATGCCGTGGGCCAGCTCACGCAGCTCCTTGATGGTCAGCTGCACGTCGCCGGCCAGCTGGCCGAGCATCTCGACGGCCCCTTCCGGGTCTTCCGGCACGATGTCGCGGGCCAGGCGGAGGTTGATGGCCAGCGCCACCAGATGCTGCTGCGCCCCGTCGTGCAGGTCGCGTTCCACCCGGCGGCGTTCGGCGTCCCCGCTGGCGACGACGCGGGCCCGCGATTCGCGCAGCTCGTCCGCCTGCTTGCGCAGCGCGTCCAGCGTGGTCTGCAGCGCGGAGTCGAGCTGGGAGTTGTGGAAGGCCAGGCCGGCCTGGCGGGCCAGCTCGGTCAGCACGCGGTCGTCTTCCTCGGTGAAGGAGTCGGCACGGGCGGCCCGCTCCACCACGATGAGGCCGAGCAGCTCGCCCGCGTGGCTGATCGGCGCCACCCGCAGCTGAGCCTGCTCGCGCCCGTCCAGCAGGGCGGGCAGCCAGATCGATGCCCACGCGCTCCCTGACACCCCGGCCCGGGCCACGACCGGCCGCTCGCGGTCAGTCAGCACGATCGACTTGCTGCTCGCGTCGGGCACCGACACCGCGCGTTCCAGCACGTCGCCCGCTCCGGTGTAGATCTCGGCGCAGTCAAGGCGCATGGTCTTGCGCAGCGACTCGGCCAGCTGGAGCAGCAGCTCGTCCATTGACACGGCGCGGGTCATCCGGCTGCCGAACGTGCGCAGGGTCTCGCCGGGCGCCTCGCGGGTGCCGTACACGAACCTGGTAGCGAAGGCGACCAGCCGGCCCCTGATCGGCAGGTATCCGATCGCCGCCAGGGCGGCCGCGACGATGGAGAACCCGAGGATCCTCCGGTCGGCATTGTCGACGGGCGCCTGCCCGAGGCCGAGCACGATGACCAGGTAGACGACCGCCACCACGGCGGCCGAGCCGGCGGTCGAGAGCGTGTGCACCAGCACGCCCCCGCCGTGCCGCGCCAGCGGCGGCCATTCGGCCAGTATCACGGCGAGCGGCACCGCTGCGGACGCGCAGGCCGCCACCGCGCCGGCCGACTCGGGCCAGCCCACGAGCAGATGCAGGACCGCGCTGATCAGCGCGATGGTGGCGGCCACCACCAAGCCCGTCCCCAGCCACTGCATCCGTTCCTTGTCCCGGCCCGCCGCCTTGAGGTAGCGCAGCCGGGTGGCCGGCAGGGCGCACAGCACCGCGAGCGGCCAGATCACCGCGCCCGCCATGACCGGGAACGGCTGGCCGGCGATGGCCAGCCCGATTCCGGTGCCGAACGCGCTGGCGTACCCCAGGCCCGCCATGAGCCGCCGTCCCGGCTGAGCCAGCCGGCCGTCGGGCAGCGCAAGCAGGTAGTGGAAGCTGATCGCGATGACCAGCGGGCCGGTCAGCGTGGCCAGCACCCGCGCCGCGTGATGCCCCGCCCCCTGGTCCTGGGCGCCCAGCCGGGCCGCGGTCAGTGCCACCGCGCCGGTCAGCGCGCCCAGCATGATCAGCCAGTAAACGGCCCGGTGCGCGGCGCCGTCCGGGGCTCGCGCGACGACCGTCCCGGCGAGCGCCCAGGCGATGACCAGGGCGAAGCCGATCGCGTCGATCACCCCCAGGCCGGATACCTGCAGTCCGGCCACTACCACGGCCACCGTCGCTACCGCCGCGGCCAGCACGGGCAGAAGCTGGCGGGCCGGGCCCCAGGCAGTGACCGCGGTATCCATGGTCAGCGGGCTCCGATAACGGCGTCCTCGCCAATGGCCGGCTCGGGATCGACGATCCTTCCGTCCCGCATCCGCACCACGCGCTCGGCCGCCGCGGCCACGTCCGGGTCGTGCGTGACCAGGATGATGGTCTGGCCGCCCCGGTGCAGGCGCCGCATCAGCTCGATCACCTCGCTTCCGCCCTCGGAGTCGAGCGCGCCGGTCGGCTCGTCGGCCAGCAGCAGGGTGGGCTCGTTGGCCAGGGCGCGGGCGATGGCGAGCCGCTGGCGCTGTCCGCCGGACAGCACGCCGGGGACGGCCGCGGCCTTGTCGCCGATGCCGAGCAGGTCCAGCAGGTCCCGGGCCCTGGTCTCCGCCATCTTGCGCTTGCGGCCCGCGATGACCGCGGGCAGGGCCACGTTCTCCAGCACGGTCATGCCCTCGAGCAGGTTGAAGAACTGGAAGACCAGGCCCACGTGGCGGCGGCGCATCCGGGCCAGGTCATCCTCGCTCCGCCCGGTCACCAGCTCGCCGGCGACCTCGATCTCCCCTTCGTCCGCCGTGTCCAGCCCGGCCACCAGGTTCAGCAGCGTGGACTTGCCGCAGCCAGACGGGCCCATCAGGGCGGCGAAGTCGCCCGCCTCGATGGTCAGGTTCACCCCCCGCAGCGCCCGGACCGGCGCGTTCTCGGCCTCGAAGGTCTTGCGCACCCCGCGCACGACCAGCGCGGGACAGCTCTCTCTCATCATTCCCCCACCCTGTTGATCTTGTAGGCGTATACCGGAGCGTCGCGTCCCTTGACCCGCTGCGCGCCGAGAGCGGCGGCCGCCACCTGGGTGCGCAGCGCCTTGAACGTGGCCTCAGACAACACAGTCTCTCCGGGGTCCGCCAGTTGCTGCAAGCGCTGGGACAGGTTGACGGTGTCTCCTACCAGCGTGTATTCCAGCCGCTCGGCCGACCCGAGCAGCGCCGCCGCCGCCTCGCCGGTCGACAGCCCGAGGCCGAGCCCGAACGGTGGCAGGCCACCGGCCTGCCACCGGCTGTTGATCTCCGCCTGCAGGGCGTGCATGGCCAGCGCCGCCGCCACCGCGCGGTCCGGATGGTCGGGCTGCGGGAACGGCGCGCCGAAGACCGCCATCACCGCGTCGCCGACGAACTGCATCACGGTGCCCGCCTGGCCCAGGATGGCCTGGTTCATCGCGGCCCGGTGCGTGTTGAGTTGCCCGGCGAGCTGGCTCGGGTCGGCGTGCTCGGCGATGGTCGAGTATGAGCGGATGTCGCTCATCAAGACGGTGACCAGCACCCGTTCGGTCTCTCCGATGTCTCGCCGTTCCTGGCGCAGCTTCTCGGCTAGGCCGCTCGGCAGCAGCCGGGACAGCGTCTCGCCCTGTTCCTCCCGGTCGATGATGGCCTGGTGCAGCTGGCGCAGCCGCCGCAGCGCGCCTTCGCTTCCCGCCGACACGCTCTCGGCCAGCTTGACGAAGACCGCGTCAACCTCCTTGGCGACCGCCTCGGGCGGGACCCGGCGGGTAGCGGCGATCGCCTTGATCGTCTTGCCCTCGGCGATCATGCCGAGCAGTTCCTCCTCGGCGGGCAGCAGGCCGCCGTCCGGGACGACCGGGGCGACCAGCGCCTCGACGATCGACGGGTCGAGGGCCGTGCCGCCGGTTGCCACCACCCGGATCGCGTCGACCAGCTGGCTGCCCTCGGCGATGCGGTCCTTGAGGAGGTAGCCGTAGCCGGCCGAGCCCTCGGCCAGCAGCGAGACCGCGTACTCGGGGTCGTCGTACTGGGAGAGCACCACGACCCCGGTCCCCGGGTGGCGCTTGCGCACCTCGCGGGCGGCGTCGATGCCCTCGCGCGTGAACGTCGGCGGCATCCTGATATCGGTGACGAGCACCTGCGGCCGGGTGGCCTCGGCCCCGCTGACCAG
Organism: Streptosporangiaceae bacterium; assembly: GCA_036758545.1. Taxonomy (GTDB): domain Bacteria; phylum Actinomycetota; class Actinomycetes; order Streptosporangiales; family Streptosporangiaceae; genus Palsa-504. The sequence continues at coordinate 4,435 of DAIOWL010000369.1, forward strand.
CTCGTCGTAGTCGGCGGCCACGCCGACCACGTTCAGGTCCTTACGGGCGTTGATGAGGGCGCGGACACCTTCGCGCACGATCAGGTTGTCGTCCGCGAGGAAAACACTGATCGGGCCGTGCGGGCCTGCGCCATTTTGCTCCACGTGATTAGTTTCCGCACTCCAGGTGTGATCCAGCCAGTAGGCAGGCATGTTTTATGGCAGTGGTGGTAGCACGCCACAGAACCAGCGGCCAGCACCCTGCCGCGCGGCGCGACGGAATGCGAGCATCGGCGTATGCGATACGGAAGTTGTGTCACCTCACTGTCCTGGATCCCCTCCGAGGCCGTCACCGGCGCCACCCGGACGGCGTTCGACTCCGGGTTCACGCATTACGACGACCCGCCTCCGGCGGAGCTCGGGGACATCGAGGAGCTGCGCGCGGGGGACCGGTTCCGCTTCGCGAACGTGCTGCGGGCCTGGATCGAGGTTGACGACTCCGGCCGCATCACGGGCGGCGGTTACGACGGCAGCGGGATCATGGGTGTCACCACGCTGCGGCTCGGCGGCCTGAGCCACACCTTCCAGGCGGTGCCGCTGCCCGACATGCAGCGCACGCCGGAGCACGGGGAAGGGTGGATGCGCTTCGTCCAGACCACCGGGGGCCGGACCGCCATCCCCGCGCCCCGGCCGGTGCGGCGGCGGCCCTTCGTCCAGTGGCAGGCGCCGCTGGTGTGGACCACGCTGTCGCTCACCCTGCACGCCGACGGCCGCGCCGAGTACTCGGTCACCGGAGCCAGCCGGTTCCCCCGGCACTGGATCTACGACGCCGACGGCCGCCTGGCCCACAAGTCGGGCCTGACCGACTACGCCAACTGGACCCGGGTGTCGTTCGGCCGCCACACACCGTGGGGCGACGAGGATTCCCCGGCCCTGGTGACCGCGGTCGAGACCGCGCTGGAGCAGGCGCTATCGGTGCAGCTCATGCACGGTGCCGCCAAGCCGCGGATCACCCAGCTCCAGGCCGGCGACGAACTGGTCCGCCAGGGCGACCTCGGCCAGGACATCTACCTGGTCCTGGACGGCGTGATCCGGGTCGAGCGGGACGGGACCCGGCTGGCGGAGTACGGGCCCGGGGCCATGCTCGGCGAACGGGCCGCGCTCGAGGGAGGCACCAGGACGTCCACGCTGGCCGCGGTCACCCGGTGCCGGGTCGCCTCGGTCCCGGCCGTGCAGCTCGACCTGTCCGACCTCGCCGAGCTGTCCACCGGGCACCGGCGCGAAGAGGGCGTGCGAGGCTGAGCGTGCGCATCCACCTCTGCGGCGTCCGCGGCTCGACCCCCGCGCCAGGCGCGGAGTTCGTCCGCTACGGCGGCCACACCTCGTGCGTCGCCATAGCCCCGGACGACGGAGTCCCGGACGAAGGCGCCCCCGGCGGCGCCAGGCCACGGCTCATCCTGGACGCGGGCACCGGCCTGCGCCAGGTCACCGGGCTGCTCGGCGGCGCGCCCTTTGCCGGCACCATCATCCTCACGCACCTGCACTGGGATCACGTTCACGGGCTGCCGTTCTTTTCGGCCGGGGACCGCGACGACGCCAAGGTCACGCTCCTGCTGCCCGAACAGGAGGCCCAGAACGAGGAGGGGAGTGCAGGTGCCGAGGAGGTGCTGGCCCGGGGGATGTCCCCGCCGCACTTCCCGATCACGCCGGCCGGGCTGCGGGGGGACTGGTCCTTCGGCAGCCTGGCGCCCGGCGTGTTCAAGGCCGAGGGCTTCACGGTGGAGGCGAGGGAGGTCCCGCACAAGGGCGGCCGCACGTTCGGCTACCGGGTCAGCGACGGGCACTCCGCGATGGCCTACATCCCGGATCACTGCCCCACCGCGCTCGGCCCCGGCCCCGACGGCTGGGGCGAATACCATCCCGACGCATTGGCCCTGGCCGCCGACGCCGACCTGCTAATTCACGACGCGTTCCTGCGGCCAGACGAGGTCGCCGCCCAGGCCTCGTTCGGCCACCCGGCGGCGGATTACGCGGTCGCCCTGGCCCACCGGGCCGGCGCCCGCCGCGTCCTGCTGACCCACCACAAGCCAGACCGCACCGACGACGCCCTCGACGCCCTCGCCACCCGCTTCCGCCCCGATCCCACCGTCACCGTAGCCGCCCAAGGCCACCAAATCGACCTCTAACCCCGCCCTCCGTCCCGCCCGCGCCCGCGCCCTCGCTCTCGCTCCCCCGCTCTCCGCTCTCCGCTCTCCACCCTCCACCCCCGCTCCCCGCCCCTCCCTCCGTTGAGGTGAAGGGGCCCCTGCCCCCGATAGACGAGGGCGAGGTCCCCTTCACCCATCGCCGCGGCGAGTAAATGGGGCGAGGGCCCCTTCACCCCAGGGCCTCCGCACACGTAGACGTCAAATT
>DAIOWL010000370.1:0-6823 GCA_036758545.1 Streptosporangiaceae bacterium
GGCCCGGAAGATCCCGGCACCGGCCCGTTCCCCGGCGTCAGGGGTCTGCGTCACGCCAGCCGGCGCCGCCAGCTGATCGTGGCCGGCTCGACCGCGGCCCTGTGCGCGGCCGCGGCCGCCGCCGGGTTGTACCTCACCGGTCACATCTCCGCCCGGAACAGCGGGAACGTCGACCTCAACACGGCGCAGCACCTGAGCTCGTCGGCCGCTCCGCCGACTCAGCTGGCCAGCCAGCCCTCGTCGAGTACGCTGACGCCGACGCCCAGCCAGACCGCGAGGGCCTCGGTCCCGGTGCCGAATCCCAGCGGCAACCCGAAGCCGGTCAAGTCCGTTCAACCGACAAAGTCCCCCGGGAGCTCATCGCCGACCAGCCCGTCCTCCTCGGCGAGCAACCCATCGAGCCCGACAAACACCGGATCGTCAACCTCGACGGCGACATCGTCCGCGACTGGGACGCCGACAACGTAGTGAGACACTAGAAAAAACGCAGGGTGGTTTGGCACAGTGCGAGATATGACACAGCCCCGTCTACTCGGCGGCCGCTACGAGCTTGATGGCGTGGTGGGCCGCGGCGGCATGGCCGAGGTGTACCGGGCCCGTGACATCAGGCTCGACCGGATCGTCGCGATCAAGACGCTGCGCACCGACCTGGCCAGGGACCAGATATTCCAGGCGAGGTTCCGCCGCGAGGCGCAGTCCGCGGCTTCGCTCAACCATCCGTCCATCGTGGCGGTCTACGACACCGGCGAGGACATGACCTCGGGCGTTCCGGTGCCGTACATCGTGATGGAGTACGTGGACGGCCGCACGGTGCGGGACCTGCTGCAGGAGGGGCACCGGCTGCTGCCGGAACGGTCGCTGGAGATCATCGACGGGGTGCTGCGCGCGCTGGACTACAGCCATCAGGCCGGCATCGTGCACCGCGACATCAAGCCGGGCAACGTGATGGTGACGCGTAACGGCGACGTCAAGGTCATGGACTTCGGCATCGCCCGGGCGATGAGTGACGCCCAGGCCACGATGACCCAGACGGCCCAGGTCATCGGCACTGCCCAGTACCTGTCGCCCGAGCAGGCCCGCGGCGAGCGGGTGGACTCGCGCAGCGACCTGTACTCGACCGGGTGCCTGCTGTACGAGCTGCTGACCGGGCGGCCGCCGTTCACCGGCGACTCGCCGGTCGCCATCGCCTACCAGCATGTGCGGGAGAACCCGGTGCCGCCGTCCCGGGTGGACCCGGACGTCCCGCCGTGGGCGGACGGGATCGTGCTGAAGGCGATGGCCAAGTCCCCGGCCGACCGGTACCAGACCGCCGCGGACATGCGCGCCGACCTGCAGCGCGCCGCCTCCGGCATGCCGGTGGCCGCGGCCCCGCCGACCCGGTTCGACATGTACCCGCAGACCCAGCGGATGGGCACGGGCACGATGATGGCCGGGGCGACCTCGCAGATCCCGCCGGTCGAGGACTACGGCTACGCGGGCCGAGACTATGACTACGCGGGCTCTGGGGGCCGCGGCGGAGGCGGCGGCACGAGCCGGCGCTGGATCCCGTGGGTTCTGGGCGTGGTGCTGGTGATCGCCGTCGTGGGCGGCGTGGCCTACTACCTGCTGGCCGGCGCGGGCAAGACCTACGCGGTGCCGCTGGTGAACGGCGAGCAGGTGGCCACGGCGCAGGCGCAGATCAAGGCCCAGCACCTGCGCTCGACGCTGGTCTACCGGAATTCCGACAGCGTCAAGGCGAACACAGTCATCAACTCCAGCCCGGCCGAAGGGAACAACGTACCGGCGAACACCCTGGTGACGCTGTTCGTCTCCAAGGGACAGGCACCAGTGGCCGTGCCGAACGTAGTGGGCCAGCAGCAGGACCAGGCCGCCTCCACCCTGCAGTCCAAGGGCTTCAAGGTCGATACCAAGACCGACGCCACCTCGTCTTCCCCGGCCGGCCAGGTGATCAGCCAGAATCCGAGTGGTGGCACCGCCGCGCCCGGTGCCACCATCACGATCACTGTGTCCGGCGGAGCGGTCTCGGTGCCGTCGGTCGTGGGCGATTCTCAGGCGACCGCGTCTCAGGTCCTGACCACGGCCGGCTTCCAGGTCAGCGTCCAGCAGGGGTCGGGCCCGGCGCAGTTCGCCAACGGCACGGTCTTCCAGCAGAACCCGCCTAACGGCACCGCGACGAAGGGCTCCACGGTCACCATCTTCGTGCAGACCGTGCAGTCGCCGAGCGCGCCGCCGACGGACACGGCCACGCCTACCGGAACCCCGACCGACACGCCGACCAACGGCACCGGGATCTTAAACCTCAGCCCTTAGCCGGTAAAGCCGGAGGAGTCGATCGGCAGGTGCAGCGAGGCCCAGGGAAAGACGTAGAACCACAGGGCCGCCGCGACGGCGAGGATGATCAGGGTGAGCACCCCCGCCCGGGCGGGGGTGCGGCCGGGCAGTCGGTGCCAGAGCCAGGCGTACATGCGCGCTCCTGAGGTGTCTGAGGCTTTTGATCTAGCGGGGCTTGGCGGCGACCAGGACCCCGGTGACGATCACCCGGTGGGTGCCGGTCCAGGCCGGGTCGCAGGTGATCAGCGTGATCAGCCGCCGGGTGGGCCGCTGCCGCGGGTGGCTGGGCACCGGGTCGAGCACGGCCGTGTCGGTCGGCGCCACCCATTTCTTGCCGATGACCCGGTAGGTGTAGTCGTTCAGCCGGGTCTCGATGTCCACCAGGTCCCCGTCCTGCAGCGACGGCAGCGACCAGAACGGGTTGCCCGCGGTCACCCGGTGGCCGGCGATGGCGAAGTTGCCCAGCTGCCCGGGCCACTGGGTGCCCGGCACGTGCCCGGGGCTCTGGTTGAGCTGGGCCAGGGCGGTGCCCTGGATCAGGGTGAACCGCCACTGCTGGCCGAAGGCGGGGATCTTGATAAAGGCGAAGGGCTGGCCGGTGGCCACGTCGAACTGCTCGGCGCGGGCGCCGAAGGCGTCGCCGCGGCCGCTAGGCCGCTGCCACTGCTGGTTCAGCTCGCCTGCCAGCGCCCGCTGGGCCGACGCGGCCCGGAGCCCGGTTCCCCAGATCAGGTAGCCAATGAAGAGCAGCCCGACCAGTCCCACGGTGAGCAGGACCTCCCCGGCAGCACGGATAGCGTGTCGCACGACCCCATCCATTCATCGCGATATCGGCGGCGAGCATGGTCACTAAGAGAAACTGAATAATATCTATTAGTTACTACCGTCGCCGGTAAAACACCGATCGCGCCGGCCACCGCGTGGAGCGGCTACGCTTGGGTCCGCAGCGCCGGGAATGTTCGCTGGCTACGTCGCCAGGTTGCTACGCAGGAGGCCGTCGTGCCCAAGTCGCGCGTCCGCAAGAGGACGGTCTACACCCCTCCGCCGCCGAAAACGGCGCGCCGGAAGGTCAGTGCGCCATGGGTCGGCCCGGCCATCGGGGCCTGCCTGATCGTCGGCCTGGCCTGGATCGTGACCTACTACCTGGCCGGAGGGTCGGTGCCTGGTCTTTCCGCCCTCGGCGCATGGAACCTCGTGGTCGGCTTCGGGTTCGTTATCGCGGCCGTCATCCTGGCCACCAGGTGGCACTGACCGGCACCAGGCCGGACTGGCCGCGCTAGAAGGCGCCGCTGGTGAGCTGGCCGTTCCTGATCGCGACCGCGACCACGATCAGGGCCACCACGGCCACGGTGGCGGCGACCTGGACGGCGGCGCGGTTCCTGGACGGCGCGTAAGCGTAGGCGGCGGTGAGCAACGCTCCGGTGAGCAGTCCGCCGATGTGGTCCTGCCAGGCGATGAAGCTGTTGAAGTAGAAGCTGATCGCCAGGTTGATGGCGATCAGCACGACGATCCCGCGGGTGTCGAGGTGCAGCCGCCTGGACACCACGAACCACGCCCCGAACAGCCCGTAGATGGCGCCCGAGGCACCTGCCGCCAGATGGTCGGGCGACGCGAGGTAGTAGTACATCACCGCGCCGCCGACGGCGCTGAGGAGGTATACCGCGAGGAAGCGGGCCCGGCCGAGGAACCCCTCGAGCGCGGGTCCCACGAAAACCAGCGCCCACATGTTGAACAGGATGTCCAGGAAACCCAGGCCGTTCAGCCCGGCGCCCGGGACTACGAACGCGGACGTGATCAGCCGGTACCACTCGCCCGCGGCTACGCCGTGCAGCGGGCCGCCCGCCGTGTACGGAGCGTACCCGAACAAGGCGAGGTCGTTGACAACGCCGGGGCGTACCCACGCGACCAGGAACACCGCCACATTGATCGCAACCAGCGTCCAGGTGACGACCGCGCCGGTGACCGGGCGGCCGCCGAAGGTGGTCCGCGGCTGGCGGGTACTCCGCGCGCCCTCGCCCACGCACTGCACGCACTGCTGGCCGACCGAGGCCGAGCGCATGCAGTCCGGGCACGCGTAGCGCCCGCACCGGACGCAGGAGACGTACGTTTCCCGGCCGGGGTGCCGGTAACAGGTGGGAACCTCGTCCCCGCCGGTACCGGCATCGCTGGGCGTGCTCACAGCTGGTCCGATCGTGCTAGGGAGTGCTGGTACCGCGTTCTACCGTGACCGACTCGAGGATCACGTCCTCGACCGGCCGGTCCTGGCTGCCCGTCTTGAGCCGGCTGATCTGGTCGACCACGTCGGCACCCTCGACGACCTCGCCGAAGATGGTGTGCTTGCCGTTCAGCCACGGCGTCGGCACGGTCGTGATGAAGAACTGCGAGCCGTTGGTGCCGGGCCCGGCGTTCGCCATGGCCAGCAGGTACGGGCGGTCGAACACGAGATCCGGGTGGATCTCGTCACCGAACTTGTAGCCGGGGCCGCCGCGGCCGGTTCCGAGCGGATCACCGGCCTGGATCATGAAGTCAGGGATGACCCGGTGGAAGATGGTGCCGTCGTACAGCTTGCCCGTGGTGGCCTGCCCGGTTCCCGGGTCCGTCCACTGCCTGCCGCCCTCGGCCAGCTCCACGAAATTGCGTACCGTCTTCGGCGCGTGATCAGGGAAAAGCCGGACGACAATGGTTCCCTGACTGGTGCGCAGCGTCGCGGTCAGCGTGTCTGTCATGCGATTGACTCCCGATCCGGCCAGCCGATCAGCCGGACATTTCGTCGGTGTAAATATCCTTCTGCCCTCACCGTACCGGTAGCGCGCGATGATTGAACCCAGCCAAGGCGGGAAGTGTGTGATAACGGGATCACGCTCGGGAGGTTTACTGTGTCCCTTATGAAGACTAACCGCACCACCGAGACAGCAGCTGAGCTCGGCGCGCGCGCGAAGGATCGTGCCAGAGACGCCGCCGCGCAGGCCATCCCGGTCGCGCAGCGCGCGGGAACGACAGCGGCCCAGGGAGTCCGCCAGGGCGTTCAGGACGCCGTGGAGTGGGCGACGCCCCGCATCGAGGACGCCGTTCAGGGCGCCAGGGAATGGGCCGCGCCCCGGATCGAGGACGCGGCGGATGCGGTCGAGACCACCGTCGCCCCGAAGGTGTCGTCGGCTCTCCGGTCGACCGCCCAGCAGGTCAGGCCGGCCGGAAGCAAGACCGGCGTCCGGCGGCTGCTGAACTGGCGCTGGATGCTCGGCGTGGGCGCGGCGCTAGCCGCGGCCGGCGCGGGCGCGGCCGTCGCCATGCGGCGCCGCTACGCCAGCGCCACCGCCGAGGCCAAGAACGCCACCGAGCCGACCGACGAAGACCGGGCGGCGCAGGACGGCGAGCAGGCCGGCGACGCCGCCAGCCGCTCGGACGTGAACGGGCGGGTCACCACGCCCGGCACGTAGCTACCCGCATCTACGCAACTGACGCCGAAGGCGCCCGCGGTGCTACCATCGCCGCGGGCGCCTGGTGTTAGCGCCGCAGGCCGTGCGGGGCTCGTCCGATCCGGTACCGTCTAGTGTCGGAGCATTGTGACCGGCAGACGGGCGATTCGGTGAGTGACGAGGGCAGGGGCGCAGCAACCCGGGAGGGTCGCGCGCGCTCATCCTGGCTCACCCGCCTGACCGGATGGCTGGCCACGGCCGCCATCGCCGCTTCGGCGCTGATCATGATCGCGATCTCGGCCGCGGGGCCGAACGTCTCGGTGCCCGCCATGCCCCGGCCAGGCCACGGTCCCCCCTGGTGGCACCCGCTGCACCTGACGGCCACCTTCGTGACCGTGTCCCTGTGGATCGCGATGGCGCTGGGCTGCGCGGGCGTGATCGCCGGCCTGATCGCGGTGGCCCGGGGCGCCCGGCCGCCGGTGCGGCCCATCCTGGTGGCCGCGTTCGGGGTCGTGGCGGTGCTCACCGTGCTCCCGCCCGCGGGCTCGACGGACTCCATCTCGTACGCCGCCAGCGGCCGGACGGCGGTAATCGGTCACAGCCCGTACGTGATGACCCCGCGGCAGCTGCAGCAGTCCGGGGACCCGGTAGGCCGGCAGATACCCTCCCGCGAGATCCCGTCCAGCTGGATGAACGCGGTCTCGGTGTACGGCCCGGTAGCCACCGCGGCCGAGTGGAGCGCGGCCGAGCTCGGCGGGACCTCGCTGGCCCGGATCACGTTCTGGCTGAAGCTGGAGGAAGCGATCGCCTTCGGCGCGGTCGTCCTGGCCCTGGACCGCCTGCTGCGCCGCGATCCGGAGATGCGCCTGCGCGCGCATCTGCTGTGGTCGGTGAACCCGCTGCTGCTGTGGGAGATCGTCGCGAGCGGTCACATCGACGGCCTGGCCGCGGCGTTCGGGCTGCTCGGGATCGTGGCGCTGCGCGTACGCACTCCGGCCGGCGACAGCACCTCCCGGCCAGCAGGCCGGCCCGGGGTCGGCAGCGCGGCTCTGGCCGGCCTGCTGATCGGGGTGGCG
>DAIOWL010000371.1:0-3405 GCA_036758545.1 Streptosporangiaceae bacterium
TCCTGGCCGAGAACTACGCGCGAGCCCTGTGGCGGGTGCTCGCCCTGGTGTCGGTGCCGGGCTCGATCCACTACGTGGTGCTGCCCGGCCTGCGCCGCGACGAGGTGACCGACCAGCCGCACCTGCTGGGCGGGGACGACGCCTGGTGGCGCCTGACCAGTGTCGGATGAGCGCCGTGGGCTGATGACGGACATCCTGGTGGCGGGCGCGGGCCCGGCCGGGCTGGCCCTGGCCCTGCAGGCGCACGCCCACGGCGCCTCTATCCGGATCATCGACCGGCGGCCGGAGGCGGCCCGTCCTTCCCGCGCGCTCATCCTGCACGCCCGGACCCTGGAGGTGCTGCGCCCGCTGGGGGTGACGCAGGCGCTGCTGGCCCGGTCCGACACCGCGCCAGCGGCGGACCTGCGGCTGGGTTCCCGGATCGTCCGCGTTACGCTCGGCGGCCTCGCGCTGCCGGACACCGCCTTCCCGCACCTGACCCTGGCCCGGCAGATGGACGTGGAGTGGGTGCTGGCCCGGGCGCTGGCCGACCGCGGGGTCGAGGTGGAGCGCGGCACCGAGCTGGCCGCGGTACGCGACGAGCCCGGGGGGGTCCGCGCGCTCCTGCGCACGCCGGCCGGATCGGAGCAGGCCCGGTTCGGCTTCGCCGTCGGCTGCGACGGCCCGGCCAGCACCGTCCGGGCCCAGGCCGGCCTGCGCTGGACCGGCCGCATCTACCCGGTGGAGATCGTGCTGGCCGACGCCGAGCTCGACGGCGATCTGCCCGGCGACGCCGCCCAGGTCGTGGCCGGCCGGGGCGGGCTGCTGTTCGCCTTTCGCCTCGGCGAGCGGGCGACCTGGCGGCTGCTCGGGACCCGCCCCGCGACGCCGGGCCAGCTGGAACCCGGGGCGTTCGGCCCCTCTGTTTCCGTCATCGACCTACAGGCGCTGATCGACGCCGCGGGCCTAGGCGCGCGGGTCACCGACCTGCGGTGGTCCGCGCGGGTCACGGTGCAGCGCCGGGTGGCCAGCCGGTTCCGGCGGGGTCGGCTGTTCCTGGCCGGGGACGCCGCGCACGCCTACTCCCCGGCCACCGGCCAGGGCATGAACGCGGCCATCCAGGACGCCGCCAACCTCGGCTGGAAGCTCGCGTTCGCGGCGGCCCGGAACCGGAGCCCCGGTAACCGGCCGCTGCTCGAGTCCTACGACCGCGAGCGCCGGCCGGTAGCGCGTCAGCTGCTGGCCCTGACCGACCTGGCGTTCTGGGCCGAGGCTGGTACCGGGCCTGTCCCGTCCGCGCTCCGTGCCCGGCTCGCGCCGCTCGCCGCTCCGCTGGTGCCCGCGCTGACCCGCGGCCGCCTGGCCGCCAGCGGGATCCGGCTGCTGTCGCAGCTGAACGCCAGCTACCGCGGCAGCCCCCTGTCGGTGGAGGGGCCCCCGCGCCGTCCCCGCGGCCCCCGCGCTGGAGACCGGCTGCCGGACCGGCTCGTCCGCGCGGACGGGCGGAGCGTCCGGCTGCACGAGCTGCTCGCCCGGCCCGGCGTGCACATCCTGCTCGACCGCGACGCTGACCGGCTCGAGGACCTGGCGCCCGGCCGGTTCGTCACCGTGCACCGCCTCACTAGCGCGCCGGGCTGCGGCGTCACCGTCGTCCGGCCCGACGGCTACATCGGCTTTCGCGCCGGGACCGCCGAGGCCTGCCAGCTCGCCGCCTGGCTCGCCCTCGTCGGCGCGGCCCTCGTGTTAGCTGGCCGGCGCGGTGATCAGCGGGCCAGCATCTGGTTGGCGACGGCGATTGCGGTCCTGGCGGGGACGGCGAAGCCGATGCCGATGCTGCCCGATTGCTGGCCCGCCGGGCTCCGTCATCCGTTCGGTATACCTGCTGGCGTATTGCACCGCGGCATGCCGTTCCGGCGTCGCTGCTCAGCCGGCGTGCTGGTGCCCGTTGGGCTGGCCGCGCTCGTGCCCGGCCGGCCGCACCTGGGCCGCAACCGAGTTCGCGGCGGATCGCTGATCGTAGAACTCGCGGAACGCCGCGAAGGCCCGTGCGCCGTAGACGGTGGCCGGGCCGCCGTTCATCAGGAAGGTGACGCCGATAGCCTCGGCGGCTTCCTGTGGCGTCGCGCCGTGCTGGACGGCGGCGTGGGCGTGGGCGGCGATGCAGCCGTCGCATTCCTTGCTCACCGCGATGGCCAGGGCGATGAGTTCCTTCGTCCTGGCGTCCAGGTCCCCGGCTGCCAGTGCGGAATCGTGCAGTTCCTTATAGCCCGCATAGACCTGGGGGATCGCGTGCCGCAGCTCTCGCGTCGGGACCCGCAGCTCGTCGCGCACGGCCTTTCCGTAGCTCATGGCCTGTCCCTTTCTGGTGATCGTCGAGATACCTCCCGGAGTATGTGACTCCGGGGAGCCCCGCTACGGCCATAGGTCCCGTCCCGGACGACATCGGGCCATGTTCCCTGCCTCGGCACCCGACCTTGGTCCCGGCGATCAAGGCCGTAGGCTCCTGGCCTTCCGGCATGCCGGCCGACTGAGCTGAAGACGAGGCTAAAGGATGTGATCACCATGCGAGCCCTGGTGGTTTACGAATCGATGTACGGGAGCACGCACGTCATCGCCGACAACATCGCCGACGGCCTGCGCGCCGACTACGAGGTGACCGTGGTCCCGGTGGGCGAGGCCACTCCGGAGCTCGTCGCCGCTGCCGATCTCGTCGTGGCCGGCGCCCCGACCCACCTGCGCGGGCTGTCCAGTGCGAGGTCCCGGCAGATGGCCGCGCAGGCGGCGGCCAAGGACGGCAGCGAGCTGCGGATGGACCCGGACGCCGGCGGCCCGGGCATGCAGGACTGGCTGAAGGAGCTCGGTCACCGGGACGGCCTCGCCGCCGCCTTCGACACCCGGGTCAACGGCATCGCCCTGCTCACCGGCCGGGCCAGCCGCCCCATCGCCAGGCTGCTGAAGCGGCACGGCTATCGCCTCGTCGCCGCCCCGGAGGGCTTCCTGGTCTGCTCGCACGGCACGCTGCTCGACGGCGAGGCCTCCTGGGCCCGCCGGTGGGGCATGACCATCGCCGCGGCGAGCAAGACGTACCTGCCTGCGCACGCATGAGGATGGCCAACTGACTTCTTCAAGATCACGGTGCGTAGTGATTTCGGAGGTGATGGTGATGGCGGGCAAGCGCACCGGCGTCCTGCCGCAACCACGCAGTGATCAGGTTCCCGCGCGGCCGCGGTCACCGGTAATTCTGCCGGGCATGATAGCCACCGAGGGGGTGGCCTTCGCCATCCTGCTCAGCCTCGATGGCTCAGCGGTGTGGCAGGTGGTCCGGGTCCTGGTGACGCTCGCTGTGACCGCGCTGGCGGTCTGGTTCACGCGCCGGGCCGGCCGCGCCGGCCACCCGCGCCTCCAGTGGCCGAGCCCGGTAGCGGA
>DAIOWL010000371.1:3415-6784 GCA_036758545.1 Streptosporangiaceae bacterium
GCCGCGCCGGCCAGGGGGCAACAGCCCTGATGCTCGGAATCGCGGGGACAGTAGCGGGCGCCGGGGTGGTCGGCGCGCACCTGGCGAAGGCAGGCCTGGACGCGGCTGCGGTGCTGGCCGCCGTAGTGCTGGCGGCCGGCCTGTTCCTGCTGATCTGGGGGGCCGCCGCGCTGGTCCGGGCGATACCCGGCTGGTGGCGGCTGCTGGCCATCCCGGCGGCTTGGCTGTTCTTCGAGTTCGTGCTGTTCCCGCTGACCATGGCGGTGATCGGGACCAACGAGCCACCGGGGCCGCTGGGATCAGCCACTCCCGCCAGGTACGGGCTGGCCTACCACGATGTGACCCTTCGCACCGCCGACGGTGTACGGCTGTCGGCCTGGTACGTCCCGTCGCGCAATGGCGCCGCCGTGGTGCTGCTGCCGGGCTCTGGGTCCACCCGCAGCGCGGTGCTCGCCCAGGCGGCGGTGCTGGCCCGGCACGGCTACGGGGCACTGCTGATGGACGGCCGCGGCCACGGGCTGTCCAGCGGGCACGCGATGGACTTCGGCTGGTGGGGTGACCGGGACATCCCCGCCGCGGTGTCCTTCCTGGCCCGGCAGCCCGGCGTCAGCGTCGGCAAGATCGCCGCGCTAGGTGAGTCGATGGGCGGCGAGCAGGGCATCGCCGCGTTGGGGGCTGACCCGCGGATTCGCGCCGTGGTCGCCGAGGGCGCCACCGGCCAGCAGCTTGCCGACCACGGCTGGAAGCCGGCCGGCCTCACCGGGATCCTGGAACGCGGCGTGGAATGGGTGCAGTACACCGCGGCCGGGCTGCTCAGCGGCGCCCCCCGCCCGATGAGCATCCCCGGCGCTATCCGCGCCGTTCCCCGCCCGGTGCTGATCATCGCCGGCGGGGACGTCGCCGATGAGCCGGTCGCCGCCCGGTGGTTCCAGGCCGCCTCACCCGCCACTGTGCGCGTGTGGGTTGTGCCGCACTCGGGGCACACCCAGGGCTTGGCCACCGCAGCCCGGGCCTGGGAAGCCCACGTGATCAGCTTCCTGAACGTGACCCTGCAACCCGTAGGTCGCTGAGCACGGCGCTAGCCACCTCGTCCATGGCCGCGGCGACGTGCGGGGTCAGGCCGGTGCCCAGGGTCAGGTCGGCCGCCTCGATCGCGTGCACAACGAGCCGGCCGGGCATCCGGTCCAGCACGAGCGCCAGCCGGATCGCGTCATCCAGGCCGAACCCGTGCGAGCTCGCCGTCCGCGTCACCCCGGCCAGGGGGCGGTCCAGCTCGAACCGGTGCACGCGGCCCGGGCGGGGCGGATCGGCGCGAACGGCGTCGACCACGACGGCGAGCCCAGCCCCGGTCCAGGCCTCGATCAGCCGGGTGGGTTCGCCGTCGGTGAGCACGAGCTCCACGCCCGGCGGCACCCGGTCGCGCAGGCGGGCCACCACCGCGAGCCCGGCCCCGTCGTCGCGGCGGTACTCGTTGCCGACGCCGATCACCACCACGGGGGTCATCGGCCCAGCCTACGCACGCCCCGGCGGCCGGGACCATTGGCACCCGCCGAGGTGAGTTACGTCTCTACCGGCCGGCCCGGCGCTGGGCGACGCTGGATCCATGAACGCGAGATTCCGCCCCTCATCAGCAGGCCACGTCGAAGCTGTGGCCGGCCTATTCGACGTCAGCGCCAGGCCCGGGCCGGCGGCCAGCTCGTCCGGCCAGGCCTGCTGCTGCGTGGCCCGGGCCGTCGCCCGGGTGGTCATGCCGCCTACGGCAGCCCGCCCGCACGAGACTGAGCTGCTGCTGTGCGGTCACCACTACCGCGTCTCGCGCGCCGCCCTGGCCGCCGCCCACGCCGCCATGTCCCAGCTGCCCGAGAGCGACGACCCCGCCGCCTGGTTCCCCGGCGACCCCCGCCAGCACGCTCCGGCCTCCGTCGCCACGACCTAGTGCCTGTCCGTGCCCGGACGGCGTGGACGGGCCCATCGCCAGTGACCAAAGTCCCGTTCCCGCCGCCCCTTTCGTCCCTGGTCACCAGTTTGGTCCCATCAGACACTGAGCTGGGAGAAGAAGAGTCTCAGGCTGGAGGTTAAGGCGATGTATGACAAGATCCTGGTGGCGGTGGACCACTCCGAGGCATCCGACCGGGCCCTGCTCGCAGCCCGCGATCTGGCGCTGCTGTCCAAGGGCGAGGTATGGGTGCTGCACCTGGTTGAGCGCGAGATAGCGACCAAGACCGGAGTCGTCCTGAGCGATGAGACGGCGGATGAGGCCAGCGCCGCGGTCACGGCCGCGGTCGACAAGCTGACCGCGGCGGGCGTCAAGGCGCAGGGCGACCTCAGGCATACGATTTTCGGCCATGCCGCGCGGAGCATCGTCGACGACGCGATCGAGCACGACGTCGACGTCATCGTGATGGGCTCCCGCGGCCGCGGCGACCTGGCGGGCCTGGTCCTGGGCAGCACGGCGCACAAGGTGATCCACCTCACCGACCGCCCCGTCCTGATCGTCAGGTGACCGCGGCACGTATGGTTGCGTGTGCCGCGACCGCCGCATACTCACGGCTGTCGCGGCACCATGGTGTATTCCTCGATGAGGAACCATGACCCGCCCGGTGCCGCCGTCTCGTTCCGCCAGGTGATGACGCCCGGGTCCGAGGCGTCCCAGGTGAGGCGCAGCCGGGGCGCGGTGTCCCGGATCGATTCGAAAACCAGGCGGTCGCCGTCGACGCTCCCGCGGTACATGTCCGCGTGTCCGTAGTTGTCGGCCATCACCGCCCGGTACTCGCCGTGTTCGGGATCCCAGCCGGACACCCAGTGCAGCTGCCATTTCAGCACGAAGGTGCCGTCCTCGAGGAACTGATCCTGCTCCGAGTCCACCACGATCCAGCGTCCGTCCTGGATGACGTGGCTGGTGCTGTGCCCGATCCCCGTCATCGTGGGCGTGCCCGGGCCCATCCCGCCCTCGTGGATGACGCCCTTCCAGGTGACGTTCTGATAGAACCGGCCGAGCGCGTCCATCTCCGGGCCGGCGCTGACCGGCCGGGGGATCGCGGCATCCGTGCGAGTGTCCATTGCTGCCTCCTATCCGCACGCTCTGTCGCGGCGCGAGGCGGCGGGAGAGGCCAAAGTCCCGGCCGGGAGGACGTTCGGCCGCTGTGTGCGTCGTCCGGTGCGGCGAGGCTGGGGGTATGACGGTATCCGTGGCCCGCGGCGCGCGGGCGTGGCTGGCCCGGCGGGTGGCGCTGCTTCTGTTCCTGGTGACGGCGGCAGGGCTGGCCGCGGGCGGCGCGGCCTGGCTGGCGGGCGCCGGCCAGGCCGCCGGGTCAGTGTGGCTCGGCGTGGCGGCCTGCGGCTTGGCCTACGCCTGCTGGGTCGCGGTGG
>DAIOWL010000372.1:0-6771 GCA_036758545.1 Streptosporangiaceae bacterium
TACCGGACCAGCGGCACCCCGTTGTCGGCCGAGAACAGCAGCGTTCCGTCGTACGTCTCGAAGAACCGGCTGCCGGGGTCGTACTGGACCAGGGTCGGCAGCCGTGCCTCGCCGAACAGTTCCTGGGCGGCCTGCGGCCGGGCGGCCAGGAAACGCCGGATGCAGACCGACAGCGGCGTCTCGGTGCCGAGCACCCCGGCGTCGGCGGTGCCGTACAGCGATGCCGAGTCATAGCACGGGCTGCTCATCCCGGCCCGCCGCCCGACCAGATCGCGCCATTCCTCGCTGAACACCTCCCCGGCCAGCACCAGCCTGACCGCGTACCGCGTCCAGTCCAGGCCCGCGGCGGTCCCGGTGTCGATCACGTCCTTGATGAATGGGGGGTAGCCCAGCAGCACGGTCTGGTCGCAGTGCACGGCGAGTTCCGGGATCACCCGCAGGATCTCCGCCTTGTTGTTACCCGGGGCCACCACCGTGATCGGGTAGCCCTTCGCGGCCAGGTGCCGGACGCAGGCCAGCGTGTACAGGCCGCCTACCCAGGTCCCGAGCGGGAAGCAGACCACGGCCAGGGTCGTGCGCTCGGCGGCCGCGAAGCTGCCGGCGAACACCTGCTCGAACCGTGCCGCCACGGCCAGCTCGTCGGTAACCGAGCGGGGCCAGATCGTCGGCTGCCCGGTTGAGCCGGACGACACCGCGATCATGTCGCAGCCGTCCAGCCGCCCGTCCCGGCACCGCGAGGGCAGCGGGTAGCGGCGGTGATAATTCTCCTTGGTCATCAGCGGCAGCCGCTCGAAGTCCGCGAACGTGCGGACCGCGCCGGGATCGACGCCGTGCTCACGCAGGAACGCGCGGTACGCGGGCACCGACACGGCCACCCGGTGAAACAGCTCGAGCACCTGCTGGCGCGGATCGACCGGCGACCCCGGCCCGGCGGCAAGAAATGATCCCAGCCCCGCCAGCACCCGCCCGGGGCGGTCACTGTCCATGTGTTCTCCTGCCCTCCGTCGCCCGTCCGGCTTAGCGGACGCGGCCCGTGCGCTGCTGGCTAGCCGCGCTTCCGCTGGGACCTGAACCTACGTAGGCATCAGGAAACTAGCAAGACTTTTCCGGAATCTGGTAACTTACCAGCGTGGCGAGCTGGACGTTCCTGACTACCCATGCACGAGTCCTGCTGCTGGTCGCCCGTGACCCCGGGGTGCGCCTGCGCGACATCGCGGCCAGCCTGGATATCACCGAGCGCAGCGCCTTCGGCGTCATCACGGACTTGGTCGAGGCCGGCTACGTGATCAAGGAGAAGGACGGCCGCCGCAACCGCTACCGCATCCAGGCGCACCTCCCGCTGCCCGACCCCACCGCCCGCGAGCGCACCGTCGGCGAAATGCTGGCCCTACTGGCCGGCACCGAGCCGCTGCGATGACGGGCGCTGGGGCGCATACTGGTAATGATGAAACCTGCCCGCGCCGCCACCCGGCGCCTCCTGCCTACGAGTCCCTTTGGCGCCGAGCCCGCGGCTCCGCCTGCCGAGCTGTTCGCGGAGCAGGACCTGGTGACACACGACAAGTACGGGCTCGGCCGGGTCGTCAGTGTCGAAGACGACGCCACCGTGATTATCGATTTCGCCGGGCGCCTGGTGCGGATCACCATGCCCTGCGCGAAGCTGGCCAAGCTCTGATGCCGTCGGCGGCGTCCGGCGGGCCGCCATGCCGCGGCCCGGCCGAACGTCTAAGGGCCGGGTACCCGGATATCCCGGAAATCAGAGTGGAGCGCCGGGATCTCAGATCGCGTGGACCTGCTCGGCCTGCGGGCCCTTGGCGCCCTGGGTGACGGTGTACTCGACCCGCTGGTTGTCCTGGAGGCTGCGGTAACCGTCAGCCTCGATGGCGGAGTGGTGGACGAAGACGTCGGCGGTGCCGTCGTCGGGGGCGATGAACCCATAGCCCTTGTCCGCGTTGAACCACTTCACTGTTCCCTGAGCCACGTGCTTCTCCTGCTAAGACGACCATCAGGACCCACGGTCGTGGATCCTGGGCTGCTGCGACCGCCTGCCCGTCCGAGGCATGGCCTGGGGATCGGCGGCGCCCGCGGTCAGAATTCGCAGGCGCTGTGACACGAACACGAACTTCGACTACAACCAGGTTCATTTAACACCATGCCATGCCGGGAGGAGCCGCTTGGCTCCCTGCTGGAGTACCGATATCATCGCCAGCGTCGCCTCGGCGCCCTGGTTACGGCTGCGACTGGTGCGGCTGAGGGCATCGCTGCAGCCGCCGGTCGCGGGGTCGAGCATCGCGATCCCGGCGTCGTTGTCGCCCAGCAGCCACGCCACGCTCATTTCCACGCCGGTTAGCCAGGAGTCGTCGCCGGTGACGGCCGCCGCGCGCATGCAGGCGTCGGCGAGCGCCGCCACCTGGCTGGGATGCTGGTCGAAGGCGGGGCGGTCGTCACCGCGACTCCAGCCCTCGTCCGGCACCACCGACAGGTGGCCGTTCCTGGTCTCGCCGGCCAGCAGCCAGTCGAGCATGCGCAGGCCGTTCCGCAGCAGGTCACCGCGACCGAGTTTCTCGCCGGTCACGATGACGGCCTCGGCGATGGACGCGTTCGCGTAGCTGAGCCGGGGGGCTGGCCACGGCCACTCCGCGTCGGCTGACGGCTCGCCGATGACGGCACCGGCGGTGGCCAGCAGCGACAGCGCACCGGGATCGCCGGGCCAGCGGTCGAGCATCTCGGCGGCGCCCAGGGCGGCGAACGCCATGGAGTGCAGGTACGGAGAACCGATTCGCGCGCTCGCGTCGAACAGGGTGCGGGCCTCCGCGCGGATCCCCTCGGTGGGCCCGTGCGCCGCGGCGGTACCCAGGGCCCACAGCGACCGGCCCCAGGCATCCTGCACTTCCGGCGTGCCGCGCCATCGGCGGTCGTCGCCGAGGCGGTTACGGAACTTCCCGTCCGCCGCCTGAGCCCGCGCGAGGAAGTAGAGGTAGCGGCGGCCCAGGGTGATGAGCTCGGCGGACGGCGACGGTTCGCGGCACACGACCACCAGGCCGCAGGCGACGTCGTCGACGCGGTAGCCGCGCTCGTACCGGGGCACGATCCCGTGGGCGCGCTCGAGTACGCCGACGTTATCGGTCAGGCGCTGGAGGTGGCGGAACGGCGCGGCGGGGATGGACGAGATCTTCATGCGACACCGGAGGCTGGCTCGAACGGCCTCGCGTGCCCGCTGACGTCCCGAGCAGTGGCTGAGCATCCGCCACGGCCTCGCGTAGTGAACGCACAATCACGATACCCCCGAACCCGGCCGCGCGAGGGCCGGCCGCTCACCGCGCGCCGCTCGCCGCCGTACCGGATTTTTATTCAGCCGAACGGGCTGGGTGCCTGCGGCTGGTATCGATCGCGCGCGGCCAGGATCGACGTGCCGGCCGGGCTGGCGCGGAAGATTCCACCCGTTTGGCACCTTCGGGTGACGCCCTACCCGGGTGCCGCTTCGTAGCGTCAGATCACGAAACCCGATGGAAGGACGGAACAGATGGCTGAACTCACCCTGGAATGCTCACCAGCCGGCGCGAGCCGAAACCGGCTGTCAGAGAGCGTGCGGGCGTGAGCGACAGGATGCCGTCGACGGGCTACGAGATCCGTGTCGAGGGGGTCCTCGATCAGCGCTGGACGGCCTGGTTCGAGGGCCTCGAGATCGCCAGTGACCACAGCCAGACGGTCATCTCCGGCCCGGTGCTGGACCAGGCCGCCCTGCACGGCCTGCTGAACAGGGTGTGCGACCTCGGCCTGGTCATCGTTTCCGTGCGCCGGCTTGGACCAGAGTGACCCAGATTGACCCGTATGGAGGACACCATGCATTCCGTCATACTGCGGCGGCTCGCCGCCGACCACATCGAGGAGCTCGTCAGCCGGGCCGCTGACGCACGGAGGGCGGGTGAAGCGCGCCGCTTCCGCCGGCGTCCGCCGCCGCCGACCGGGTGGGCTCTTCCCGGTGCTGAGGGCCGGCACTAAAGTGGCCACCGGGGCCTGCGACGAGCACGACGAGAAAGTGCATCCACGGCTGAGCTGATGGTAGAGGCGGTCGTATGGAAGGATCGCCGCCCGAGCGGGACGTTCTGCTGGCTACCAAGCTTCAGGTGCCGCGTTCGCGGCCAGGACTGGTGCCGCGCCGCCGGCTGGCCGACCGGCTCGAAGAGGGGCTGAACCGCGGGCTGGTGCTGGTGGCCGCCCCGGCGGGCTACGGCAAGTCGGTCCTGCTGTCGGAGTGGGTCCGCGGGATGACCGAGCCGGTCGCCTGGCTGTCCCTCGACGGGGGAGACAACGACCCGGTGCGGTTCTGGCGTCATGTGCTGGCCGCCCTGGACACGGTGCGCCCGGGCATCGCCGAGCGGGTGAGCCCGCTGGCGGGCCCGCCAGCGCCGCCGGCCTACGACTCGCTGGTCAGCGCGCTGATCAACGATGTCGTGGCCGAGCCGGATCAGCCCGACGTGCTGCTGGTGCTCGACGACTACCACCTGATCAGCTCGGACAGCGTGCAGGCGTCGGTCAGGTTCCTGCTCGCTCACCGTCCGCCGCAGTTGCGCATGGTGCTGGCCAGCCGTTCCGATCCGCCCCTCGGCCTGGCCAGGTACCGGGGGCGGGGGGAGCTGGGTGAGGTGCGCGCCGCCGATCTCAGGTTCAACCTCGACGAGGCGGCGGAGCTGCTCCGCCAGGTCTCGGCCGACCTTGATCTCTCGATCGCCGCCGCGCTGGCCGAACGCACCGAAGGCTGGGCGGTGGGCCTGCAGCTGGCCGCGCTGTCGCTGCGTACCCAGCCCGACGTGGCCCGTTTCGTGGCCGAGTTCACCGGCAGTCACCGGTACGTGCTGGACTACCTGACCGAGGAGGTGCTCAGTCGGCAACGGCAGGACCTCAGGAACTTCCTCCTGGAGACGTCGGTCCTGGACCGGCTCAGCGGATCGCTGTGCAACGCGGTCACCGGCCGCGACGACAGCCAGGACCTGCTCGAAGAGGTGGACCGGTCCGGTCTGTTCGTGGTGCAGCTCGACGACGTCCGGGGCTGGTGGCGTTACCACCACCTGTTCGCCGACCTGCTCCGGACCAGGCTCGAGCAGGACCCGGAGCATGCCCGGCGGCTGCACCGCAACGCCGCGGGGTGGTACGAGCGGCAGGAGCTGCCCGACGAGGCGATCCGCCACGCCCTGGCGGCGGGCGAACCTCAATGGGCCGCCCGGCTGGTCGAAGAGCACTTCGACACGGTCTTCAACCTGCGGGGCGAACAGGCCACCATCCAGGGCTGGCTGCCGGCGCTACCCGAGGACCTGGTTCGTTCCCGCCCTCGGTTGCTGCTGGCTCAGGCGCAGATGGCAAGCATGCGCGGTGACCTGCGGACCATGGAGCCGCTGCTGGAAGCGGCCGAGCAGGTGATCGACCGCGCCGACGAGGAGCCGTTCCAGCCGAGCACCGGGCCCGAGGGCAGCCTGCTGGTGAACGCCCGCGCCATGCTGGCCCTGCAGCGGAGCTACGCGGCCCAGTTGCGTGGCGACGCCACGGCCACCGCCGCCCTGACCCGGGAGGCCATGGAGCAGCTCGGCGAGAACGAGCTGATGCTCAGCTCGGCCGTCCAGGGATTCCTGGCCATGGCCGAATGGCTGCACGGGCGGCTGGCCGCCGCCGCGGAAGCCTTCGAGTCCAGCATCGGGTGGTGGCGCCAGGAAGGGCAGGTCACCACTACGGCGTGGGGATACTACTGCCTGGCCCGCCTGCACCGGGGCCAGGGCCGTCTCGATGCCGCCGCCGCCACCTGCGAGCGGGCCCTGGAAGCGGTCGGCCAGCCGGGGCCGCGGCTGCGGCCCGCCGCCGGTCCCGCGCTGGTCGGGCTGGGTGAGGTCGCCTATCAGCGGGACGACCTCGACCGGGCGCTGGAGTACGTGAACCAGGGGATCACGCTGTGCCGTCAGTTCGTGCACACCCCGCCGCTGGCCGCCGGGCTGGTGACCCTGGCCTGGATCCGCCAGGCGGCCGGGGACCGGCGCGGGGCCCGTGACGCCATGGCGGAAGCGGAGTCGGTCTCCCCGGGTCCCGCCGGGTTGCTCAACCCGGTTCCCGCTCAGCGGGCCCGGCTGCTGCTGGCCCAGGGGGACGTGGCCTGGGCCGCGCGGTGGACCGGTGCCTGCGGACTCGGCCCCGGCGACCCGCCGGAGTACCCGCGCGAGCCGGGGCACCTGGTCCTGGCGCGGCTGCTGCTCGCCCAGGCCCGCGCCGACCTGGCGCTGCCGCTGCTCGACCGCCTGGAGACGGCCGCGGCCGGCCAGCAGCGCGCCGGGAGCCTGATCGAGATACGCGCCATCCGCGCGATGGCGCTCGCCGCCCTGGGCGACGAGGCGGCCGCCATCGCGGCCCTGACCTCAGCGCTCGACCTGGGCTGCCCGCAGGGATACGTCCGGGTCTTCGCCGACGAGGGGCCGGCGATGGCCGCCATCCTGGGCCGGCTTGTCCCGGCCCAGCGCAGCGATCAGCGGGTGGCCAGGATCCCGCTGGCCTGCCTGGCCCGGCTGCAGCGCGCGTTCGGCGACGGCCAGCCGGCCAGCGGCCCGGTTGGCAGCCGAGCCGCCGCGGATCCGCGCGCCCCCCGCCTGATCGAGCAGCTGACCAGCCGGGAACTCGAGGTCCTGGCGATGCTGGCCGCCGGCCGGTCGAACCAGGGCATCGCCAGTCATCTGGTTATCTCGCTGGACACCGTCAAGAAGCACGTCAGCCACCTCATGGGCAAGCTCGGCGCGG
>DAIOWL010000373.1:0-6762 GCA_036758545.1 Streptosporangiaceae bacterium
TCTTCACGCCGCCGAACGGCAGCTGCGGGTAGGAGGTCACGTTGCCGTCGATGAAGACCATCCCGGCGGTCAGATCGCGGATGAACCGGGCCCGTTCGGCCTCATCGCTGGTCCAGGCGTTGGCGCCGAGCCCGAACTCGGTGCTGTTGGCCAGTTCTATCGCGGCGTCGATGTCCGGGACGCGGTAGAGGGTGGCCACCGGGCCGAAGACCTCTTCGGTGTGCACGCGCATCTCCGGGGTGATTCCGGCCAGCACGGTGGGCGGGTAGTAGAACCCGGGTCCTTCGGGCGCCGCGCCGCCGCACAGCGCCCGGGCGCCCTTGGCCACCGCGTCGGCGACCAGGTGCTCGACGTCGTCACGCTGCTGCTCCGAGGCCAGCGGGCCGACGTCGGTGCCGTCCTTCATCGGGTCGCCGACGGTCTTGGCCGACATCTGCGCGGTGAACAGCCGCTCGAACTCGTCGTAGACCGCGTCGTGCACGATGAAGCGCTTGGCCGCGATGCAGGACTGGCCGTTGTTGAGCAGGCGCGCGAACGCGGCCACCTCGGCTGCCTTGGTCAGGTCGGCCGACGGCATGACCACGAACGGGTCGCTGCCGCCCAGCTCCAGGACGACCTTCTTGATCTCGCTCCCGGCGATGGCGGCCACCGAGGAACCGGCAGGCCCGGATCCGGTCAGCGTCGCGGCCATCACCCGGCGGTCGCGCAGGACCGCCTCGACCCGGGCGGAGCCGATGAGCAGGGTCTGGAAGGTCCCGGCGGGGAACCCGGCCCGGGCGAACAGGTCCTGCATGAACAGGGCGGTCTGCGGCACGTTCGAGGCGTGCTTGAGCAGCCCGACGTTGCCCGCCATCAGGGCGGGGGCGGCGAACCGCATGGCCTGCCAGAGCGGGAAGTTCCACGGCATGATGGCCAGGACCGGTCCCAGGGACTGATAGCTGACGTAGGCATCCGCCGCGCCCACGCCGCTCGCGTCGGCGGGCTCGTCGGCCAGGAACTGTTCGGCGTGGTCGGCGTAATACCGGCAGGCGGTGGCGCACTTGGCGACTTCCTGCTTCGCGGCGGCGAGGGTCTTGCCCATCTCGGTGGTCATCATGGCCGCGATCTGGTCCTGCTCGGTATCCAGGATGCTGGCTGCGTCCCGCATCCACCCGGCCCGTTCGGCGAAAGTGGTCAGGCGGTAGCTCTCGTGTACCGCCGCGGCGGCGGCCAGGCAGCGTTCGACGTCCGCCTCGCTCATCTCGTCGTAGGTCTTGACGGTCTCCCCGGTGGCGGGGTTGATGGTCGCGATCGCCACGGTTTCCTCCTTCCGCGCCGCGCGGCGGCATCGCCGCGGGCCAATCTGGGACCTGCCCAGGAAGCGAACGGTTAACTCGTCAGCGGCGCTCGTTGAAACGGCTCGCCGCGGCCTGGCCCAGCGTGGTCAGGCGGTCGAATGCCTTCTTCCCCATGGCTGGCCGCAGTTCATGGCCTTGTGCCTCGTCAGCGGCCGCCGCTCCGGGCTCGCCAGACGGGGCCGGGAGGGCTAGTCGCTGGACCAGGTGCAGGATCTCGGCCGTCAGGCCGGGCACGATCCCGGCGGCACGGGAGACGAGCTGCCCGGCCGGGGTGAGGATGATCTCCGCCCGGCGCTGGCGTACGGCCGCGATGATCTGGCGCGCGGCGCGCTCGGCGTCCATCGAGACCAGCGGCAGGCTGGCGCCGAGGGAGAACCAGGTGAACTCCTTCGAGGGCTGGCCGGTGAAGCGGGCCTGCAGGTGCGAGCCGGTCCGCATCAGCCCGGGCACGACGGTGGTGACCGTTACCGGGCCGCGGCCGAGCTCGGCTCGCAGCCCTTCGGAGAAACCGACAGCGGCGAACTTGGCGGTGCTGTAGGGCAATAGGTGCGGCACGCTGATCTTGCCGCCGATCGAGCCGATCGTGACGATCCGGCCGTGCCCCTGCGTGCGCATGACCGGCAGCGCGGTGAGCGCCAGACGGGCAGGCGCGAGCGCCATCGTGTCCATGGCCAGCTCGTAGTGGCGGATCTGGGCCGCCTGCACCGGGCCGACCTGGATCACCCCGGCGTTGCTGACGAGGATGTCGAGCCGGCCGTAGCGCTGCACCGCGGTGTCGACGAGCAGTTGCGGCGTCGCCTCGTCGGTCACGTCGCAGGCGACCGTCGTCACCTCCGCGCCCGCGGCGCGCAGCTCGTCGGCCGCGCGCTCGAGCTCGGCAGCGTCGCGCGCGCAGATGACCAGCGGGCAGCCCTGGCCGGCGAGCTCGCGGGCCAGCAGCAGGCCTAGTCCGCGGGACGCGCCGGTGACCACCGCCACCTCGCCGTGGAGATCGTCCTGGGCGCGGCGGGCGGTCAGGACCGCTCCTGCGAGAACGCCCGCCGTGATCAGCGGAAACCGAGTTTTCATGCGCGGCCCGCTTCCCCCGCACCCCGCCGGGAAACGCGCCCGGCCGGGAAACAGGAATTCCCGCGGGATCCGAGGTGGATCGCCGTCCCGGGCGGGCAGGGACACGAACTCGCCAGCCACGACGGACGGAGCGATTCATGAGGGCACTGACATGGCAGGGCAACCTGGACGTACGGGTCACCGACGTGCCCGACCCGCGGATCCAGGAGCCGAACGACGCGATTATCGCGGTCACCTCCACCGCGATCTGCGGTTCTGACCTGCACCTGTACGGGGTGCTCGGACCATACCTGTCGCCGGGCGACGTGCTCGGGCACGAGGCGATGGGCGTGGTGACCGAGGTCGGCGCGGACATCACCAGCCTGGCCGCGGGCGACCGGGTGGTCATCCCGTTCAATATTTCCTGCGGGCACTGCTGGATGTGCGGCCGCGGCCTGTACGCGCAGTGCGAGACCACCCAGGTGCGCGAGCAGGGCAAGGGCGCGGCGCTGTTCGGCTACACATCGCTGTACGGCTCGGTACCGGGCGGCCAGGCCCAGTTCCTGCGGGTCCCGCAGGCCCAGTTCGGCCCGATCAAGATCCCGCAGGACGGGCCGGACGAGCAGTACCTGTTCCTGTCCGACGTGCTGCCCACCGCCTACCAGGCCGTTGCTTACGCCGACACCCCCAAGGACGGGACCCTGGCCGTGCTCGGCCTGGGGCCGATCGGGCAGTTCTCGGCGCGGATCGCCCGGCACCTCGGGATCGAGCGAGTCATCGGAGTCGACCCGGTGCCCGAGCGGCGGGCCGCGGCGGCCCGCTTCGGGGTGGAGACCGTCGACCCGGAAGAGACCCCGGATACCGCGGGCAGGCTGATCGAGATGACCAGCGGCCGTGGACCGGACGCCGTCATCGACGCCGTCGGCATGGAAGCTCACGGCCACGATGAGGCCGCAGCGGGCAAGCTGGCCGAGGCCGCCCAGCGAGCAGTCGGCCTGCTGCCGGACAGCGTCGCGCAGAAGGTCACCGATGTCGCCGCGGTGGACCGGCTGGACGCGCTGCACGTCGCGGTCAAGGCCGTGCGCCGCGGCGGCACCGTCTCGGTCAGCGGCGTCTACGGCGGGGAGATAGACCCAATGCCCCTGATGGAGATGTTCGACCGCGGCGTGCAGCTGCGCATGGGGCAGGCGCACGTCAAGCGCTGGATCGACGACCTCATGCCGATGGTCACCGATACCAGCGACCCGCTGGGCGTGACCGGCTTCGCCACCCACCACCTGCCGCTGGAGCAAGCCCCGTACGGATACGACATCTTCCGGGACAAGGCCGACGGCTGCCTCAAGGTCGTCCTCCAGCCATAGTTTGACCAACTCCGCAGGGGGCAGCGGAACGAGCCGCAAAGGGGGTGGACATGATCGATTCTGTCCGTTCGCTCATCACGACAGGAACGCCGGCCGGTGATGGCGCCGCTGATGAGAAGGCCGGCTCCTGGCCGGGCGCGGCCACGGCGGTGGCGTTCGCCGAAGCAGTCGAGTCGGGCCGGCTGAACCTGCCGCTGCCCGGCGGCGGCCAGACCCGCGAGCGCTGGGCCGTCCTTGCCGACCTGGCCGGGGAAGACCTTTCCCTGGCCCGGCTGGCCGAAGGGCACACCGACGCCCTGGCCATCCTCGCCGAACTCGGTGTCCTGGCCAGCCCGCCCGCCGGCAGCCGGTGGGGTGTCTGGGCCGCGCAACCGCCCGGCCCCAGGCTGATGGCGAACAGGACCGGCGGAGGCTGGCGGCTCGACGGCACCAAGCAGTACTGCTCGGGGGCGCGTTCGCTCACCCACGCGCTGGTGACCGCGGTGGCGCCGGATGGCAGCCGGCTGTTCACGGTCAGCACGCAGAGCCTGGCGCCGGTACCGGGCAGCTGGCCGGCGACCGGCATGGCGGCCAGCGACACGCTCGACGTGGAGTTCACCGACGTCCCGGCCGAGCCAGTGGGCGGCCCGGGCGGCTACACCAGCCGGCCCGGCTTCGCACACGGCGGCGCCGGGGTGGCCGCGTGCTGGTACGGCGGGGCGCGAGGGGTCGGCCAGACCCTGCTGGCCGCCGCGGCCGAACGTGACATAGGACCGCACGCCCTGGCTCACCTGGGCGCGGTCGACATCGCGCTGCGCACCGCGCGGTCGGCGCTGGACGCGGCCGCCGCCGAGATCGACGCCGATCCGGACGACCTGCGGGACGGCGGCCGCCTGCGCGCCCTGCGGGTACGGGCGCTGGTCGAGTCCGTGGCCACCGAGGTCATGCACCGGGTGGGCCGTGCGCTCGGGGCGGGCCCGCTGGGCCACGACGAGGCGCACTCCCGGCGGGTCGCCGACCTGACTGTGTACCTCAGGCAGCATCACGCCGAACGCGACCTGGCCGAGCTCGGCGCCCTGGTCGCCGATCGCGGCACCACGTGGTGAGCTACCGCGGCCGCGTCGCACCGAACCGCATCGACCTGCCCGGAACCGCCGAGGAGGCCTGGGACGGCTGGGTGGAGCTGAAGTGCCTGCCGGTCACCGACCCGCTGGCCTGGCCGAGCGCCGTGATCGTCGCCGCCCATCCCGACGACGAGATCCTGGGGGCGGGCGGGACGCTGGCCCGGCTGGCTGCCGGGGGCGTGCGGCTGCGCCTGGTGGCGGTCACCGACGGCGAGGCATCACACCCCGGAGCCGACCCGCGGGCCACGGCGCGGCGCAGGACCGCCGAGTCAGCCGACGCGCTGCGACTGCTGGGGGTGCGGGACATCGAGGTGATCAGGCTGTGCTTTCCTGATACCGGCCTGACCGCCTGCGAGGACGAGTTGTCCGGCCGGCTGGGCGAGCTGTGCGATGGGTTCGGCGTCTGCCTGGCGCCCTGGGAGCAGGACGCTCACGCCGACCATGAGGCCGCGGGCCGTGCGGCGCGCCGGGCCGCGCGCCAGGCCGGCCAGCAGGTCCTCAGCTACCCGATCTGGATGTGGCACTGGGCCAAGCCCGGCGACCGGCGCGTCCCGTGGCAGCGGGCCTGTCAGGTCCTTTTGAGTACCGGAGTTGCGGCGCGGAAGGCGGCGGCGATCGGCGCCTTCACCAGCCAGCTCACCGATCGTGAGGGCGCCGCGCCGGTGCTGCCGCCGGGCATCGTGGCGCACTTCACCAGGGACCAGGAGGTGCTGCTCCGATGACCGTTCCAGTAACCCTTCCGGCGGCCTATTTCGATGCCATGTACCAGGCCGCGGCCGACCCGTGGGGGTTCGAGGACCGCTGGTACGAGCAACGCAAGTACGCGATCAGCCTGGCCCAGCTCCCGGCTGCCCGGTACCGCAGCGCGTTCGAGCCCGGGTGCTCCGTCGGGGTGCTCACCCGCCTGCTCGCCTCGCGCTGCGACACGCTGCTGTCCTGCGACGTCGCCGCCGCCGCGGTCCGCGCCGCCACCAGCCGCACCCAGGATCTGGCGCACGTCCGGGTCGAGCAGCGCGACATTTCCCGGCAATGGCCGGCCGGCCGCTTCGACCTCGTGGTGTTCTCCGAGATCCTGTACTACTTCGGCGACCACGACCTGGAGCAGGTCCTGAAGAACGCGGTGTCTGCCCTGGAGCCGGAGGGGACGCTGCTCGCCGTGCACTGGCGGCATCCCGTGGCCGACTACCCCCGGTCCGGAGACGACGTCCACCGTGTGCTGGCGGCGCAACCCGGCCTGGCCCGGCTGGTCCGCCACGAGGAGCCTGACTTCCTGGCCGAGGTGTGGATCCGCACCGAGGGCAGGCCGGTATCGGTGGCCCAGTCGACGGGCCTGGCGTGATCGAGGCGATCGGCGTCGTGGTGCCGGCCCATGACGAGGAGACGCTGCTGCCCGCGTGCCTGATGGCACTGCGGCAGGCCGCAGGCGCGGTCAGCATCCCTGTGCACGTTGTCGTCGTCGCCGATACCTGCACAGATCGGACGGACGCCATCGCGCGCGCCTGCGGCGCCGAGGTGATCAGCATCCGCGCTCGCAACGTCGGCGCCGCCCGGGCGGCCGGCATGACCGGGCTGCTGCGGCTCACGGCCGGGCACGATCGGGCCGTGACGTGGCTGGCTACCACCGACGCCGACACCGTCGTGCCAGCCTGCTGGCTGCGGCGGCAGCTCGAATACGCCGACGCGGGCTGGGACGTGGTCCTCGGGACTATATCCGTCACCGACTGGAACGGGCATCCGCCGCACGTGCCGGACGCGTTCGAGCGACGCTACGCGTTCGGCCCCGGGCCGCACCCGCACGTCCACGGCGCGAACCTCGGTATCCGGGCCTCCGCCTACCTGACCGCCGGCGGGTTCCCGTCGCTGCGCACCGCCGAGGACCACGCCCTGCTCGCCGCCGCGACCGAGGCTGGCTGC
>DAIOWL010000374.1:0-6759 GCA_036758545.1 Streptosporangiaceae bacterium
TTGCTGATGCCGTGATCGCCGGCGTGCAAGGCGCCATGATCACCTCCCGCGCGCTCCGCAGCCCTGGCCCGTACGACTCGGTGCGCGCCGTCCTGGTGAGCCACGCCGCGATCGTGTCCCCGAAGACGGCCAGCCGTACGAGGAGCTAGCTCCTGTTCGTCGCTGATGCTGCTAACGCCTGTGCTCGCTAGTTCGGTATGATGTAAGACATAGTGGCGCACATCGACGGGCGCACGATGACCTGGTCTGGGTCCTGGCCTGTCCACCCCGCCTGAGCGACTGAACCGATTGCCAGCAGAGGCGCCACGCGGCGCCAGGCGATCACGCCTGGGCCAAGCGACGAGCGGGGGAGTACTCGCCGGCCGGATCCTGGCCGAGGCACGGGAGTCATTCGCCGAGCACGGCTACGCCGGCACCACGATCCGCGCCGTCGCGCAGGCTGCCGATGTCGACCCGGCGCTGGTGTATCACTACTACGACTCCAAGGAGAAGCTGCTCGACGCCGCTACCAGACCCTGACCACGGGCCGGTCTTGCGAGCCGTCATGCAGATCGCAGGCAACGAGCCGGCGACCCGGGAAAAGCTGCGGCACATCATCGAGCAGTCAATGATGGGTCCGTCAGCCCAAGCTCTCCGTCACGACGAACGACGACTCCGGAGCAGCCTGATCGCCTCGCAGCTCATGGGCGTGGCCTTCATGCGCTTCGTCTGGAAGATCGAACCGCTGGCCAGCATGAGCCACGACGGCATCGTCGCTGCGATCGCACCGACGATCCAGCGCTACCTGGACCGTGATGTCCGCTCGCGCACGGAGCTGCCCGTCTAGGCCCGCGACCGTGCGCGGTCTCGGGCGTGCAACCACGCAGACTCCGGCTTCGCCCTGGCCGAGCCACGACTTCTACGGCAGAGACTGGGCTTCGAGGTCGAGGGTTTGTGAGCCGCGACCTGGGCAGCATCCCCAGCCCAGGCATCTGGGGGAGCAACCAGTGGAAAAAGGGTCAGAATTCAGTTGCCGTCAGGAGTCAGGGTCCCGTTGCCGTTGACACGGGTGCCTGGCTCTTGGGTGACGGTGGGCGTCCTCGCGTGGCGGCGCTGTTCGGCCAGCAGAAGTGAGAGCTCGTCGGGTTTCTCGACACCTTGCTTGCCCTGAGTGGTTGGCAAGACGCCAGAACTGGCCCGCTGCAGTACGTCGGTGGCGAACCGCTCGCTGAAACCGGCGGCGAATCCTGCCACGGCGAAGAACGCCACCGTAATGGAGGCGTCCTTGCCAGTTCTTGCCTCGACGGCGAGAAGGCCTCCGATGACGGCAAAGTAAACCACAGCGCCGAATACCGCTCCGACGATCGATCGCAGCGCCCCCAGAGCGATCTTCTGCTGCTTCGGTGCGGTGAAATCGATCAACAGGGGGGTCTTGGTCTGGGTTGTCATGCGTTGCGTGACGCTGATAACCGCACCGGCCGCTCCACCGATGATCGCAGCCGTGAGCGATCCGGGCGCACCGGGCTCATTGAGCTGGTTCGCCCCGTAGTGCACGGCGGCCCATCCGGCAACTGCCAAGGCAGGAATAGTGATGAGCGCACCTAGGCCCACCCCCTCCAAATACTCGAAGCGGGCCTGACGCTGGATCATCTCCTCCACTGAAGTGGAGGTGGTCTTCCACTGTATCCTGACTGCAGCGAGCGCTTCGTCCCTTTCATGTTGAGTTGCGTGCTCGTTCTCGAGGACGGAGGCGGTGAGAATTACGCGAGTGAGAATGGTGTAGAGCATCTCCGCCGCATCCCTAAGATCCTTCCCCGCCTTCTTGTTCCGATGGGCCGCCGTCCCGAAAGTCCGATGAACGTCACGGCAAAGCTGGTGGACGCGGTCCTCGTAAAGGACAAGCTCCGGGTCGGTGATGTTCATCACGCTGTGAACGTATCCATCGCGCGTGAGGGAACAGCCAGCCATCGGCTTTTTGTTCCAGTAGTCTTTCTCGATTCCCTCGTGTTCCTCTGAGAACTTCCTTCTGGCTAGGTACTCCAGAAATTGGCTGACCCGCTTCTCGTCTTTTCCCACTGGATCATCTGGGTCGTTGCCGATCCACCATGCCTTAGCGATGTGGTCGAAGGAGACGTGTTCATTTGTGATCTGGTAGTACAGCCTTGGGCGGTACTGAAACGCCAGGTAATGGTCCTTCTTGCCGAAAAAGCACTGAGGAGCCTGACCCCAGTGGGTATCACTCGTGGCGGTGCCCTGCTCAGTTTCGTTTCGCAGCTCACTGATTGCCATGGCGCATCTACCCTGTCCGGCCCCGCACCTAGTCTTTGCTCACTACGCCGTACTGCGTGGCTGGTGCGCCGTCGACCGTTCGGGTCGTTGACTCGTCCCAGCGATTCATCCGCTTAACCGTGGACCGGTACAATCCAACCCGCATCACAAACGTGCTCTCGTGAGTACCCTCCTTGTGGGTCCAGACGATGTCGCGCGCCGGCTCCGTTTCATGTGCCGGCTCATCGCTGCCGGTCAACCGCCAGTCGTTCAGCGTGAATTCCTCGCTCGGCTCGGGAACCGGCGTCCCATGGGGGTAGGCGAGCGGGTCGACGAGCATGATCAGGGTCTCCGACGCGCAGTCGGCGAACTCACGCGAGATCCGGCGGACGTCTCTATCTTCTGGGATGAGATCAGCCCGCAGGCTCAGTTCCTTAAGTACGCCGCGATCGATGACGAGTTCGTGTGACGGGTACTCGAATACCATCTGGTGCACGATGGCCTTGATGTGGTCCTTGCGATTAATCTCGATGTCCTCCATGACCAGGTCTCCCCGCTCCAGGAGGCGACGGCCGTACTCCTCACCCGTCTTCAGCATCTGGTCCCAATAGCCGACCTCGCCGGACTGGATATGCTCAAATAGCGGACGAGTGATTGCGTGGCTGTACTTGATGCCGTACTTGACCTGGTCGTCGTGCGATGCCTGGTGGGCGTCCAGGTGACCTGCCATAGCGCTGAACGACTCCAGCGAGAATTCCTGCAATCGGCTCAGCGCTTTGAGCAGGTGCAGCGCAGAGATGTAGTTCGGCGTGCCAGCGTCTGTGACACCCATGCGGATCTGGGCGTCGAGCGGGCCGAGGGCCCCCAGCTCCCCTAGCAGGATCTTGTCAGCACCGAGGCAGAGCAGCGTGGCTGCGCTCTGCGCCCGCGACGGCACACAGGCGATGAGTTTGCCCCTACCTTGGTTCATGCGCTCGCGAAGCGTCGACATGATGAGATAGGCGGCGTGAATGTCACCGCCAGACGACTGGACGATCAGGTCGAGATCGTCGAAGCGATGATCGCCGAGCGCGTTCACCAGCTGCTCTGCCGTCCGCTTGGTCATCGGGATGTCGGGACGGTTCGCGGTGGGGTCGCCAGCCCCGAGCATGTAGACGACGGTTTTGCGCTGCCGGGCTTTCGCGAACCGGCAAGCCACCTTGACGATCTTCGGGACTTGCTTCGTCACTAGGATCTTGCCGACGGTTTCCGGCTCTTGCTCCCGGGATCCGTCCAGCTTTATCTCTGACAGCGTGCTAGCTGTGGGAGTCATATCGCACCCCCTGGTCTGTGCCTCGACGGCGCTCTACTGGACAGCAGTCGCCTGCCATGATCATGGGATCGCCCTGCGGGTTTCCGCCACCAACATGCCTGTATGGATGCCTGGCAGCTCAGGCGTGGGTGGACCGTAAGGTCGCCCGCCGGTGTGTGGCCTCCACGATCGAGGCCGGGCAGGCCCGTGATGGCGGGGTGGCTCAGCTGGCCAGCATCATCGGCGCCGCTACGGATCCAGTCCATCAGCTTGACACCACCCTGACACCAACGAAATGCTTATGAGCCGATTCCGGCCCTATACCTCTCTAGGAGGCCAGGGGGCTGCGTTTAATACGTGCCAGGCCTGGCCGGTTTCCATGCAGGCGCTGCCATCACGGCTCCAGCACTATCGCGTCCTTCGGATCGGCATCACCTCATCACTCGCTGACATAGCCCACGGGAAGTGGTCCTGAGCTGGCATTATCCGAATAAGTCCGATGACAGGTACAACCGCAGGCCAAGGCACGGCGCAACCGCTCACCAGGTCATCCACCTGTAAACCGGCCAGCTCACCCCACCGCAGCCCCGCCAGCGCCGGCACTACGTCGCGATAGCGATCTCGGCATGCCTCCGCCAGCCTTCCCAGCTCGTGATGCGGCGCCGCTGAAGCGTAATGATCTGTCCGGCAGGCAGGTCCGGCATCGCCCGCAGCCGCGTTCCTCGTCGGCCGATTGTCCCGGACGCGGGCGTTTCCTAGAGCGACATGTTGGCCCAATATGATCGGCGCCAGCAGGGCGTACAAGGAGGAAGAGGAAGAGGCAATCATGGCAAGCATCGCGGCTGGTGACGGAACCCAATCCGGACCTGTGGTCGAGAACCTGGGCCGGCGGCGGGCCGCCGGGATATACGGCGCCATCATCACCGCCGCGATCCTCGACACTGCCGGGGGCCACGTGTCCACCACTGTGCTGGTGATCTCGGTTGTGGTCACGTTGCTGGTGTACTGGATCGCCGAGGAGTACGCCGAGGTTCTCGGCGAGCACACTGCGGGCGGTCGCCTGCCGGGCCGGGCCTATGTCAAGAGTTCGCTGGTCTCGACCTGGCCGATGGTCAGCGCGTCCTACACGCCGCTGCTGGCGGTGGTGCTGGCCACCGTGGCCGGAGCCTCCGCGCTGACGGCTGCCAACGTCGGGCTGGTGGTGGCGATCGTGCTGCTGACTGTCCACGGGTGGCTGGCTGGCCGGGCCGCCCAGCTCCGGGGCTGGAAGCTTGCCGGTGTCTCCTCGGTTGCCACGGGACTGGGGCTGGTAATGATCTTGCTAAAGGATCTTGTCCTGGTTCACCTGCACTAACGCCTACCCGCGAAGAAAGCTAACCCGTCGTACGGGCGATCCTTCGCCATCGCGGCGTCCCTGACACCTGCCCTCGGCGAATAGATCGGCAGCCGTCAGTCCGACGGGGGATGGCGGCGCCATGCGAACCGTGGCCGGGGACCCGGGTCGCTGTCTCTGCGGGAGCGGCCCGCTCTCACTCGCGGCGGGTGATGTGGCCCGTCGAGATCCGCATGACGGTGTTAGTTGTAGCCGTCCCGTGATCATGGCCGTGTGCGCGGACTCGCGGGGGAGGAGGGACGAACGCATGGACATGACCAGCGGTGCCGCCCGAGAGATCCCGGCTTCGTCGCTGCGGAGGATGCTGGTGCCGCTGGCGCTGGCCCAGTTCATCTGCAGTTTCGCGGGCTCGAACATGAACGTCATGATCAACGACATCAGCCATGACCTGCACACCGACGTCCAGGGCGTCCAGGTCTGCATCACCTTGTTCCTGCTGGTGATGGCCGCGCTGATGATCCCGTGCGGCAAGCTGACCGACCGCTATGGCCGCAAGCGGCTGTTCCAGCTCGGGCTGCTCGTCTACGGGGTCGGCGCCATCCTCAGCGCCGCCGCACCCGGGCTCGGCGTGCTGATCTTGGGCAACTCCATCCTCGAGGGCGTCGGCACCGCCCTGCTGATCCCGCCCGTCTACATCCTCACCACCATGCTGTTCACCGACATCCCATCGCGGGCCCGGGCGTTCGGGGCGATCAGCGGTTTTGGCGGCATCGGCGCCGCCACCGGGCCGTTGATCGGCGGCCTGATCACCACCGGCATCAGCTGGCGGGCCTCCTTTGTCTTCCAGGCCCTCATCATCGTGGTCATCCTGGTGCTCGGCCGCGGCATCGTCGACCCGGTGCCCGCCGACCCGACCCGTCCCTTTGACACCGTCGGGGCGGTGCTGTCCGCCGTAGGCCTGGTGGTCCTGGTCGGGGGGATCCTGGCGGCCGATAAGAACGTGGCGCTGATGGCGGTCCTGCTCGTGGCGGGAGCGCTGATCCTGGCCGGGTTCTTCGTCTGGATCCGCCGCCGCGAGCGGGCCGGTAAGGAGGCGCTGCTGTCGACCAGCCTGTTCCGTAACCGCACCTCGAACCTGGCCCTGGTCACCCAGAACGTGCAGTGGGCGGTGCTGCTGGGCACGTCGTTCGTCGTGTCCGTCTACCTGCAGACAGTGCGGCACTACAACGCGATCCAGACCGGCGTGATCTTCACCGCCGCCACCGTGGGCATCTTGCTGTCCTCGCTGGCCGCTGGCCGCCTGGTCCGGCGATTCCAGCAGCGGACATTGATCATGGCCGGATTCGTGATCACCATCGTTGGCATCATCGTGCTGCTAGCCCAGGTCAGGGGCCACCCCAGCGCCTGGTACTTCGCCCCCGGGTTGTTCCTGATCGGCCTCGGCGTCGGCCTGATGCTCACCCCATCGGTCAACGTGGTGCAATCCGCCTTCCCCGAGAACCTCCAGGGAGAAATCTCCGGGCTGTCCCGCAGCGTGTCCAACCTGGGATCATCGATCGGGACCGCGATCGCGGGCACCATCTTGGTCGCTGGCCTCGCCGACGCCGGCCGGTCGTACGGGATCGCCATGGTCGT
The DNA here is from genome assembly GCA_036758545.1 of Streptosporangiaceae bacterium. GTDB lineage: Bacteria > Actinomycetota > Actinomycetes > Streptosporangiales > Streptosporangiaceae > Palsa-504. The sequence continues at coordinate 6,507 of DAIOWL010000374.1, forward strand.
CCTGGCGTTCATCGGACTGATCGGCCTAGGAGCAAGCGTGATGCTGCCCAAGTCCCAACCCTCCCCGGAAACGGACACGCTGGGCACGACCGCCGAGCAACGCAGCTGAAGGAACCTAGACGCGACCCGTCTGGGCCGAGGATGAGGAGTTCGGCCTGCATCTGCGGATCGCATTCACGACCGGGCCCGGCGCGACGAGGTTAGTGCCCTACTCGAGAACCGGTTCGATTCACTGGTCCTCGTAGGCTCGCGG
>DAIOWL010000375.1:0-6757 GCA_036758545.1 Streptosporangiaceae bacterium
CCGAAAGTTTCGGATTAAGCCGATGGGTAAAGGGGATCTGCCGTGACGTGCGGCTCATCCCCACGTCGCCGCCCATACGGCGTGGATGCCGGTTCATGTCGCACCAGCTCAATGCCCGTTTGGCTTATGTTGATCATGAAGATCGGCCCGCTGCCGAACGCCTCCCGGACGCTCCCGGAACGCTCCCAGACGCCTCCCGGACGCTCCCGGAACGCTCCCGGACGCCTCCGGAACGCTCCCGGACGCCTCTCGGGCGCACTGGAACCCGGAATTCACGGCGTCAGAACGCCCTGGATCCGGGGTTTCATGGCGTTCCAGCTGGCCCGAGACGCTCGGACCGTGCTGCTGACGGCGCCGGAGTGACGGGAGCCTGTTTATGGCGCCCGCGCTCCGGACCGCGCGACCAGCAAGCCGCCTGCTCGATGGTGCCTGTGGGTACGGCGGTGCCCGTGCGTGCTGTGGTGCGCAGGCAGATCGCCGACCCGTTCGGCTCTCCGAGCGTGCCGTCCGACCGTGCCGTCCGACCTGCCGTCCAGCCGTGCCGTCCGGAGGCTCCGGCCGTGCCGTCCGCAGGCTCAGGCCGTGCCATCCGCGGGCCTCGGCTGTGCCGTCCGGAGGCTCCGGCCGTGCCGTCCGCGGGCTCAGGCCGTGCCATCCGCGGGTTCTGGTGTCCTGCGGCCGGGGGTTCCGTTGGGTGCTGGGTTAGGATCAGGGGAAGACGAAGAAAGGTCCGCGCCGATGACCGACCGAGCGATCCGTGCATCCGACAAGGAGCGCGAGAGCGTAGTGGACGTCCTCAGGGACGCGTACACGGATGGCCGGCTGACGCTGGAGGAATTCGAGGAGCGGACCTCAACCGCGTACGCCTCGAAGACCTGGGCCGACCTGCGTGAGCTGACCGCGGACCTGCCCGTCGAACCGGTGCTCGGCGCCGACCTGCTGCAGCGGCAGTCGCGTCCGGTGCCCGCGGCGCAGATGGTCCCGTCGGTACCCCGGCCGCGGCAGGGCGGTCGCGACCGGCCGCTGGGCAGGCTGCTGCCGGTTATCTTCGTCTGGATCATGATCGCGGCGGCGGCCGGATCGCCGGATACCGCGGCCGCGCTCTCGGTCGTGTTCATCTGCCTGCTCGCGTGCCGGGTAGGGTACGGGGGACGCTGATAACCGTCAGTGATGGCCGACTCGCGAGCCCAGGCTGTTACCCCGTAATCCTTATCTCTGGCCTAGGCAGGCGGCTACTATGAGTCGGCCGACGTGGCGAAAATCTCGTTGGCGTGCTTGATTCCGGGGCCTGCGGGATCAGCGAAGGGAATCGGTATTTCCGGCAGGGTCAGCGAGAGTCAGGAGGCGGTCGTTGTCGAATGCGACCACCGGCAGCGATCGGGTCATTCCCGATGAGCAGCCGCCTCAGGAGGAACGGGGCCCGCGGCTGGCGCGCCTCACCCGTCCCGCGGTAACGCACTGGCAATTCACCATCGTGCTCGCGGCCGCGGTCGTGATCCGGATCATCGTGATCCTCGGCTACCCGCCGATCCTGTGGTTCAACGACTCTTACAACTACATCTACGACGCCGTGACGCATATCCCGGACGTGGTCCGGCCGAACGGCTACCCCTTCTTCATCGACCTGCTGCTGCCCCTGCACAGCGCGTACCCGCTGGCCATCCTGCAGGCGGCGATGGGTGTCGTCATCGGCATCCTCATCTACGCCCTGCTGCGCCGGCGCGGGCTGCCCTGGTGGGGGGCGACGCTGGCCGCGCTGCCGGTGCTGTTCGATTCGTACCAGCTGCACCTCGAGCACATGATCACCGCCGACACGCTGTTCATCTTCCTCAGCACCGTGGCGATCGTGATCCTGTGCTGGAACGACCGTCCCTCGGTCCCGGTGATGGCCGTGGCCGGCCTGCTCATCGGCTACGCCACCCTGGTGAGGTCGGTCGGCCAGCCGCTGCTCGCGGTGGTACTGGTGGCCATGCTGGTCAGGCGGGTCGGCTGGCGGCGCCTGGTGACCCTGCTCGTGGCGGGCGTCGTGCCCATCGTGGCGTACATGATCTGGTTCAACAGCTCCCACGGCCGGTTCGGGCTGACCGAGTCCTCGGGTACGTTCCTGTACAGCCGGGTCAGCACGTTCGCCGAATGTGACAGGATCAAGCCTTCGGCCGACGTCCGCGCCCTGTGTGACCCGACGCCGCCGTACCTGCGCCCGGTGTCGGGGGAGTACCTGTGGGCGGACAAAGAGAATTGGCCGGACAATAAGGTCAGCACTCCGCTGTTCAACCTGCACCACTCCGCCGACAACCGACTCCGGTTCACGCCGGAGGTCAACAAGATGGCGGAGAAGTTCGCCCGGGAGGCCATCCTGGCCCAGCCGGTCAGCTACCTGCACGTCGTGATCAACGACACGCTGCACACCTTCGGCTGGAACCGGCAGCCCGACCCGAACAACTACTACGGGAACGGCCCGGCCTTCCAGTTCGTCTCCGGCAGGGAACTGAACGCGCTGATCCCCTGGTGGGTGAACCCCGTCCGGGGTGACGCCGCCGCCAACAGGATCTATCAGGCCAGGCACGAGTTCGCCGGGCCCGGGCTCGGGAATACGCAGGCGGTGCAGCCCTGGCGGCACCTGCTCCAGGAATATCAGCGCTACTTCTACCTGCGTGGCACCCTGCTCGGCCTGATCGTGCTCATCGGGGCGGCCGGCGTGCTGGCCCGCTGGCGCCGCTGGGGCGGCATCGGCCTGCTGCCCTGGCTAGTGGGGGCGCTGATGATCGTGCTGCCGCCGATGACCGCCGGGTTCAGCTACCGGTACGTGCTCGCCGCCATTCCCGCCACCTGCCTGGCCGCCGGCCTGGCGTTCGCGCGCAGGCCGGGGGACAAGTCAGTGGGCGCCCGGGCGGCCGATCTGCGCCGGCACCTTCGCCGCGGCGGCGCTGTCGATCAGAAATAGCGTCCGCTGTCTGCCGCGGGCCCCCGCGGCGGGCACCTGCACCGGCCCGGAGTCGGATAGCGCCATCGCGATCGCCTTCGCCTTGTCCGGGCCCGAGCAGATGATCCAGACCTCACGGGCGGCCTGAATCGACGGCAGGGTCAGCGACAGCCGGGTCGGCGGGGGCTTGGGGGAGCCGCGCACGGCCACCACCGGCCGCTCGTCGTACAGCGCGGGCGCGCCGGGAAACAGCGACGCGACGTGTCCCTCGGGTCCGATGCCGAGCATCAGCACGTCGAACGACGGCACCGGACCGTGGTCCTCCGGCGTGGTCGCGGCGGCCAGCCAGGACGCGTACCGGGCGGCCGCGGCCTCAGGGTCGTCACCGTCGGGTCCGTCCGGGCCGGGCATCGGATGCACCCTGGCCGGGTCGACATCGACGTGGTCGAGCAGGGCCGAACGGGCGTCAGTCTCGTTCCTCTCCGGGTCGCCCGTGGGGAGGAACCGCTCGTCTCCCCACCAGATGTCCAGGTGCCGCCAGTCGACCGCGTCCCTGGCGGGCGTCGCGGCGACCTCTGCGAGCACCCTAGTGCCGATGCCGCCCCCGGTGAGCACCACCGACGCGGTGCCCCGCGCAGCAACCGCGTCGACCAGCCTGGTGACCAGGCGCGCGGCCACGGCCTGGGCGAGCAGCCGCGCGTCCCGGTGGACGATGACCTCGGGCACGCTCATAGAGCCGAGCTTCCCGCGCCTGCGGCCAGCGCGCGCAGCGTCTCGGCGTAGACCTCGTCCGGCTCGAGCCTGCGCAGTTCCTCGGCGACTAGCTCGGCGGTGTCGCGCCGGTGCAGGGCTACCCGGCGTTCCGGCCGTCCGGGCCAGGACAGGGTGGCGTTGCGGCCGTCCGGCCGGGACAGCGCGACCTTCCCGTCCGGGGTCTCGAAGTTCACCTCGGTGATCCCGGGGCCGCCAGACTCGCCTCGGTGTACGTCGAGGCCGAGACGCTGCCCCAGCCAGGCCGCGATCAGGTCCGCGCTCGGGTTACCCGCCTCGGCGAGGACCTCGCCGCGGAGCAGTTCGGGGTAGGGCTGGTCCAGGGTGGCCGCGAGCAGCGAGCGCCAGGATGTCGCCCGGGTCCAGCTCAGGTCGGTGTCACCCGGCTTGTACGCCTTGGCCAGGGTCAGCAGCATGTCCTTGGGCGTCTCGCTGGCGGCCGCGTCGGTCACCCGCCGCTGGGCCACCGCGCCGAGCGGGTCCCCGCCCGGCGCGGACGGTGCTACGTCCGGCCACCAGGTGACCACGGGCACGTCGGGCGCGAGCAGCGGCGCGACCACCGAGTCCGCGTGCTGGCCGAGCGGCCCGTACATGCGCAGCAGGATGGTCTCCCCGGGGCCGGTCTCGCCCACCCGGATCTCGGCGTCGAGCCGCGATTCGCCCTTGGGCCTGCGGGTGATGACGGCCAGGATCCGGCTCGGATGCTCGCGGCCGGCCTGGCTGGCCGCCCGGACCGCGTCGTACTGCTCGGACTCGTCGGTGACGATAATCAGCGTCAGCACCGTGCCGGAGGCGGGGCCACCCATCCGTCGGCGGGCCTGGGTCAGCGCCTCGTGGATCGCGCCGGTGCTGGTGTCGGTCAGGTCGATGGTCATCGGAGCCTCTCTAGAGCCGGCGCCATGCTCGGTTATCCCGTGCCATCAGCGCGTCGGCCGACGGGGGTCCGGCCGTGCCCGCCGGGTACTGGTCCGGCTTAGTGCGGGAAGCCCAGAATTCCTCCACCGGGTCGAGAATCCGCCAGCCCAGCTCGACCTCGGCCTGCCGGGGGAACAGCGGCGGGTCGCCGATGAGCACGTCGAGCAGCAGCCGCTCGTAGGCCTCGGGGCTGGACTCGGTGAACGACTCGCCGTAGGCGAAGTCCATGTTCACGTCGCGGACCTCCATGGCCGTGCCCGGCACCTTCGAGCCGAACCTGACCGTGATGCCCTCGTCCGGCTGGATCCTGATCACCAGCGCGTTCTGGCCAAGTTCCTCGGTGTCGGTGGCGGAGAACGGCAGGTGCGGCGCGCGCTGGAAGATCAGCGCGATCTCCGTCATCCGCCGCGGCAGCCGCTTGCCTGCCCGCAGGTAGAACGGCACCCCGGCCCAGCGCCTGGTATCGACGCCGAGCCGCAGCGCCGCGTAGGTCTCGGTACGGGAGTCCGGCGGGATGCCGTCCTCCTCGAGGAAACCGTGCACCTGTCGGCCGCCCTGCCAGCCGGCCGAGTACTGCCCGCGCGCGGTGCCCTCGGCGATGTCGGCGGGCAGCCGGACCGCGGACAGCACCTTCTCCTTCTCCATCCGCAGCGAGTCGGCGTCGAACGCGACCGGCTCCTCCATGGCGACGAGCGCGAGCAACTGCAGCAGGTGGTTCTGGATCACGTCGCGCGCGGCGCCGATGCCGTCGTAGTAGCCGGCCCGGCCGCCGATGCCGATGTCCTCGGCCATCGTGATCTGGACGTGGTCCACGTAGCCGCGGTTCCAGATCGGCTCGTACATCTCGTTGGCGAAGCGCAGCGCGAGGATGTTCTGCACCGTCTCCTTGCCGAGGTAGTGGTCGATGCGGAACACGGCGTCCGGCGGGAAGACCTCTTCCAGGATGTCGTTCAGCTCACGGGCGCTGGCCAGGTCGTGGCCGAACGGTTTCTCGATGACCACCCGCCGCCAGCCGCCAGCCGAGGGGTCGGACAGGCCGCTGCGCTTGAGCTGCTGCACCACGGTCGGGAACTGGCCGGGCGGGATCGACAGGTAGAACGCGTAGTTCCCGCCGGTGCCCCGCTCCTCGTCCAGCCGCATGACGCACGTGGCCAGCTGGTCGAACGCCTCGTCGTCGTCGAAGGACCCGGAGACGAACCTGACGCCCTCGCTGAGCTGCTGCCAGACCGCGTCCCGGAACGGCGTCCGCGCGTACTCCTTCACCGCCCGGTAGGTGAGCTGGGCGAAGTCCTCGTCCTCCCAGTCCCGGCGGGCGAAGCCGACGAACGAGAAGCCCGGCGGCAGCAGGCCGCGGTTGGCCAGGTCGTAGATGGCCGGCATCAGCTTCTTGCGCGCCAGGTCGCCCGTGACACCGAACATGACGAGGACGCAGGGCCCGGCCACGCGGGGGATGCGCCGGTCCCTCGGATCGCGGAGCGGATTACGTGGCTCGGACATCTCATGCAATCCCTTGATGACGCCCGGGTTCGCCGGGGCCAGGCCCTCGTCGTCCGTCACTCACTGCTCCATGTTGGTTCTGATCGTGTCGAGCAGCTCGTTCCACGACGCCTCGAACTTCGCCACTCCCTCGTCCTCGAGCACCTGCACCACGTCGTCGTAGCTGATGCCGAGCCCCTCGAGGTCGGCGATGACCTGCCGCGACTGGTCGTAGGTCCCGTGCACCGTGTCGCCGCGGAGCTCGCCGTGGTCCGCGGTCGCCTTGATCGTGGCCTCGGGCATGGTGTTCACCGTGTCCGACACGACCAGGTCGACCACGTACATCGTGTCGGGGAACGTCGGGTCCTTGGTCGAGGTCGACGCCCACAGCGGCCGCTGCACGTTCGCCCCGCTGGCCGCGAGCGCCTGCCAGCGCTCCTCGGCGCACTTGTTCTCGAACAGCTCGTAAGCCAGCCTGGCGTTCGCGATGGCCGCCTTGCCGCGCAGCGCACCGGCCTCCGGCGTGCCCAGCTTGTCGAGCCTGGCGTCGACCTCGGTGTCCATCCGGCTGACGAAGAACGAGGCCACCGAGAAGATCTTGGACAGGTCGTGCCCGTTCGCCTTGGCCTTCTCCAGGCCGGCCATGTAGGCGTCGATGACCTCGCCGTGCCG
>DAIOWL010000376.1:0-3875 GCA_036758545.1 Streptosporangiaceae bacterium
CCGGGCTGGTGCGCCGGTGGCGCCGTCGCCGCCGGGCCCGGCGGGCCATGATCTCCGTGCCCGCACCGGGTCCCCCGCCGCCCGAGGCGACCGGCCGGTACTGCGCGCCGGGTCCGCGACCCAGCGGGCACATCCCGTTCACCCCGGCCGCCAAGAAGATCCTCGAGCTCACCCTGCGCGAGGCGGTCGCGAGGCACGACTCGCAGATCGGGGTCGAGCACATCGCGCTCGCCCTCACCACGATCGAGCAGGGGCTCGTGCCCCAGATCCTGTCCACGGCGGGTGCCCCGGCGGCGGCGCTGCGCGCCGCGATCCTCGACCGGTACCGGCAGGCGAGCTGACCGGTTACCGCGCCGGGTAGCGGAACAGGCTGGTAAGCAGCCCGACGGCCGCCGCGGTGGCCGGATGCGCCTCGTCCCGCCACCACACCAGCCGGACCGGGACGGGCGGGGCGTCGCGCAGCGGCCGGAAGGCGATTCCCGGCCGGGGGTACTGCGTCACGGTGGACTCCGGGGTGACGCCCACGTAGCGCCCGGTGGCGATCGCGGTGAGCCAGTCGTCGATGTCGCCGGTGTACTCGATGGCCGGGCGCGCTTCCGGCGGCCATAGGTCCGGGGTGGTCGTGCCGGTGCGCCGGTCGATGACCAGGACGCGCTCGCCGATCTCGGCCAGCCGCAGTGAGCGCCTCGCCGCCCACGGGTCGTCGGCGGCCATGGCGCAGTACCGGCGCTCCAGGCCGACGATGGTGTCACGGAAACGGTGCTGGTCCGGTTCGGTGCGGATGACCGCGATATCGCAGGCGCCTTCGGCTAGGCCGGCCGTTGCCGAGTTGGTCCGGATCAGCTGGAGTTCGATGTCCGGGTGCTCCGCGGCCCAGCGGCGCTGGAACGGCGTGGTGTGCCGCCCCATGGCCGACCAGGCGTAGCCGATACGCAGCCGGGCCGGGCCCGCGGCCGCCTCGCGCACCACGTCGTCGGCCGCGGCCAGCGCCCGTCGCGCGTGCGCCAGCACCCGGCTGCCCGCTGCGGTGAGGGTGACTTCCCTGGTGGTGCGGCGGAGCAGCCGGACGCCGAGCGCCGATTCGAGCGACGCCAGCGTGCGTGACGCCGCCGCCTGGGAGATGCCCAGGTCGATCGCTGCGTCGGTGAAGCTGCCCGCCTCCGCGATGGCGACCAGGCAGCGCAGCTGACGCAGCTCGATATTCATAACTAGATCGTATAGATGTTTCTTTCATGCATTTTACGCAATCGGAAGCGGGGTGCACGCTAGCCGTATGCCTACCACGTATGAGGTTCAGGTCAGCCACGATGCGCGTCCGCTCGCCGGCCGCGGGGCGGGGCCGCAGGCGCCCGCCGGGGACGGCGACGCCCGGCACGGATCTCGCCCGTGGGCGGGGCCGGCCCTGATGTTCGGCGGTGCCCTGTCCAACCAGCTGGGCGCGGCGACCGGGGCGCTGGCGTTCGGCGTGATCGGCCCGGTGGGCGTGGTCGCGATCCGCCAGTGGATCGCCGGGATCGTGCTGCTGGCCGCCGGGCGGCCCCGGTGGCGCTCGTTCACAGCGGCGCAATGGCGCCCGGTGCTGCTGCTCGCGGCGGCCTACGGCACCATGAACCTGTCCCTGTACACCGCGATCGACCGGCTCGGACTCGGGCTGGCGGTGACGCTGGAATTCCTCGGCCCGCTCGCCGTCGCCCTGGCCAGCTCGCGCCGCCGGGCGGACCTCGTGTGCGCGCTGATGGCCGGCGCGGGCGTGGTCGCGCTGACCCGCCCGCGGCCGGCCACCGACTATCTCGGCATCGGCCTGGGCCTACTGGCCGCCGCCTGCTGGGCCAGCTACATCCTGCTCAACCGGGAGATCGGCCGGCGCCTGCCCGGCGCCGAGGGCTCGGCGGCGGCCGCGGTGCTGTCCGCGCTGGTCTTCGTGCCGGTCGGGATCATGGTGCTGCTCCGGCACCCGCCGACGTTGATCGCGCTCGCGTGCGCGGCCACCGCCGGGATCTTGTCCTCGGCCGTGCCGCTCCTGACCGACCTGCTGGCGCTGCGCCGGGTCCCAGCGGGTTACTTCGGCATCTTCATGAGCGTCCACCCGGTACTGGCCGCGCTCATCGGCCTGGTGATCCTGCGTCAGTCGCTGTCGTGGGAGGCGTGGCTGAGCATCGCCGCCATCGTCGCCGCCAACGCGGCCGCCGCCGCGATCCGCCTGCACGGTGAGGATCACGGCCGCGCCGATGATGGCCGCGCCCGCGATCCCGGTCGCGCTCAGCCGCTCACTGAGCAGCAGCGCCGCGAGGATGGCACCGGTCAGCGGCTCGAGCAGGGTCAGACGCGCCGCCGTGCTCGCCGCGACGGTACGCAGGCCACGGAAGTACAGCGTGTAGGCCACGGCGGTCGGGCCGGTGCCCAGGGCGGCCAGCAAGCCGATGGCGGCGAGTCCGGGCCGGAACGTGATGCCGCCCCCCGCTAGCCACGCCACCGGCATCAGGAGCAGGCCGCCGATGGTGAAGCCGAACCCGGTCACGGTGAGGTCGTCAAGGCCGGCTACCGGCCGGGTGCTGACCAGGGTGATCGCGGCGAAGCCCACCGCGGCGAGCACGGCCATACCCGCGGTGGCCAGGACCGCGGTCTCGCGGAACCCGGACGGCAGGCCCACGAGCAGCCCGAGGCCGGTCACGGCCAGCCCGGTGGTGAGGACGGCGAGGCGTCCGGCCGGCCGCCCGGTCAGGCGGTCCGCGCCGAGCACGATGACCGGGGCGGTGCCGATCGTGATCAGCGTGGCCAGCGGCACCGAGGTCAGGGACACGGCCGTGAAGTAACAACTCTGGTAGCTCGCGGCCAGCAGCCCGATCACGGTCATCCGGGCCCAGGCCGCCCGGCCGGACGGCCAGGTCCTGCGGGTCCCGGTGAGGTAGCAGACGATCAGCACGCCCCCGGCGGTAAGCCGACAGGCAGCGATGGCGATCGCGGACAGGCCGGCCACCCGGCCCAGCAGGCTGCCGGCCAGCCCGCCTGTCCCCCATAGCAATCCGGATGTAACCAGGCAGAGCAGGCCAGCAGAGGGCCGGGAAGAAAACGCACGCATCGGGGAATCGCTCCTGCGACGAGAAGGGAAAGGTCGCGGAAGCGGGGCGCACCGAACTCATCCAGGCGGCCAGCACGACCGTGCTCGCCGGGGTGCGAGAAAACGCGTCAATTCAGCGGGCCGGGTGCTCGGCTGACATGGCTCGACGCACCGGGCCCGACGCGCGGACGAACGCCCCGCTAGGAGCGGGTCGGCGGGGTGATGGGGAAGCACCGGTGCACGAGGAGCATGCTATCCGCCGCGAGCCGGGCACGCGAACCGGTATCGACATCGGAGTAGCCCTATCGCCGGGCGGGATATGAGCGCGCGAACACGCCCGTGAAACGCGGGGCCAGTGGTGTGACGGCGGGCCGGCGTAGGATCGCGCTGAGATGCTGCTGACGTTCGGGCACGGGACGGCTACGGCCGAGCGGATGACGGAACTGCTCCGGGGCGCCGGCGTGGCCGTGCTGGTCGACGTCAGGACGGCCCCGGGCAGCCGCCGGCATCCGCACGTGGCGCGCGCCGAGCTGGAACGCTGGCTGCCTGAGGCCGGCGTCTCCTACCGCTGGGACAAGCGGCTCGGCGGTTTCCGGAAGGCCGCCCCCGACTCACCCGACACCGCGTGGCGCGAGGATATGTTCCGCGGCTATGCCGCGCACATGCGGACCGAGGGATTCCAGGCTGCGATGGACGAGGTACTCGCCCAGGCCGACGTCGACAGCACCGCGGTGATGTGCGCGGAGAGCCTGTGGTGGCGGTGCCACCGGCGGCTGATTGCCGACTTCGCCGTGGCCTCCCGGGGCGTGCCGGTCCG
>DAIOWL010000376.1:3975-6756 GCA_036758545.1 Streptosporangiaceae bacterium
GCCACCGGCGGCTGATTGCCGACTTCGCCGTGGCCTCCCGGGGCGTGCCGGTCCGCCATCTGCTGCACGACGGGCGGATCGAGGAGCACCGCCTGTCCGCCGGCCTGCGGCGGCGCGACGACGGCCTGCTCGTCTACGACGCGGGCCAGGCCAGCCTGCTGTGAAGACCCTGCTGGAACGGCGGGTTCAGCCCAGGTAACGGTCGAAACCGCTGGTCTGCCACGTGGCCCCGGCCGCGGTGATGGCGAACGCCTCGTAGCCGTCCAGGCCCTCCACCCAGTCGCGGGCCGCGGCTCCCATCGCGAACGCCGCCGTGGCGTAGGCGTCCGTCTCGGCCAGCCTCGTGCCGACCACGGTGATGCTGGCCAGGCCGGCCGGCGGCTGCCCCGTGTACGGGTCGATGATGTGCTCCCGGCGCTCGGCGACGCCGGACGTGGCCACGGCAAAGTCCCGGCCGGTCACCACCAGCGCCAGCCGGCCAGGGTGCAGCGGGTCGGCGATCCCTATCCGCCACATCCGGTCACCGCTGCACTGGACGTCACCGCCGCCGTTGACGCTGTGCCCGGCCGGGCCCGCCGCGGTGAGGATCGCCGCGGCCCGCTCCACGGCCCATCCCTTGACGTACCCGGAGGGGTCGAACCTGCCGCCTGGGGTGGTGGTGAAGTACCCGCGGCTGCGCGCGCTGACGGCGGCGCACGCTTCGAGTACCTCGGCAAGCTCGGGCACGCACTGCTCTAGCGGTACCTCCCCGCGGCCGAACCGGCTGACGTCGCTGTCGTCCCGGTACGGCGAGAAGGTGGCGTCCACCCAGTGCAGCCAGCGGACCGCCCGGCCGAGGGGGCCGTCGCCGCGCGGCTCGCCGGCCCGCGCAGGCACGTCGAAGGAGACGACCGTGCCCATCACGTGCTCGGCGTGCCGGTGGCGATCCGCGCCCATTCGGCCTCAGGAGCGCTTGTCCAGCGCGCTCTGCAGCGACTGGATGTAGCCCGCGCTGGTGTAGGTGGCGCCGGACACCGCGTCGATCTTTCCGTTCTGCGCGGCCAGCGTCTCGCTGATCAGCTTGGGGAAGGCGAACCTGCCGATCTGGACGTCGTTCAGGGTGTTGGTCGGCTGCATGAGGACCGCGACCTTGACGATCTTGCCGTTCCGCTTGATCAGCTGGATCTGGACCGGGCCGTAGGAGGTGCTGGCCACCTTCCCGTTGACGGCGGTCTCGCCCGCCGGCAGGTTCTTGGCTATCGACCCCTGCGGGAACGCCCCGGGGACGACTTCGGTCTGTCCGCCGCCCGAGGTCGAGGGCGAAGTCGACGACGAGGAGGCCGAGGTACCGCCCGTGCCGCCGGTCGTGGCCGCCACCGGGGCGGCCGGCACGTGCGACTTGAACGACAGCAGGGCTACGAGACCGGCGATGGTGCCGGTGACGGCCAGGATCACCCGGCGCATGGCGCGGATCCCCCCTCAGAACTCGAACGACTCGAAGTGGATGCGCCGCCGTGGTACCCCGGCGGCGCGCAGCGCGCGGACGGCGGCGGATGTCATGCCGGCCGGACCGCAGACGTAGGCTTCCTGTTGGTCCAGGCCGGGCACCAGGGACTGCAGCACCCGCGGAGACAGCGGGTCTCCGCGGATCTGGGCCCGCGACCCGACCAGGTAGTGCACGGTCGCGCCGCGTGCGGCCGCGATCGCGTCAAGCTCATCGCGGAACACGAGGTCCCGCTCGCTGCTGGCCCGGTAGATCAGGGTGACGTGGCCGGGCAGCGTGGCGAAGATGGCCCGCAGCGGGGTGATGCCGACGCCGCCGGCCAGCAGCACCACGCCGCGACCGGGATCGGCGGGAGTAAACGCCCCGTACGGTCCCTCGGCGAAGATCCGCGTCCCGGGCTGCAACTGCGCGAGCGCCTGGCTGTGGTCGCCCATGTTCTTCACGGTGATCCGCAGTACGTCGGCTCCCGGCGCGGCGGAGAGCGAGAACGGGTGCGAGGACCACCACAGCGACCGCGTCAGGAACCGCCAGCGGAAGAACTGCCCGGGTTCGGCGTCGAGCTCCTCGAACCGCCTGCCGCCGATGTAGACCGAGATGACCCCGGGTCCCTCCGCCTTCACCCCGAGGACCTCGAAGCGGTGCTTGCGGTACGACAGGAGCGGGACGGCGAACCGGTACCACAGCACCAGGACAAGCACCGTGAGGTACATCGCGGACCACCAGAACCGCGCGGCCAGGTTGCTGACGAAGGCCGCGCCGTCGGCGAGCTGGTGGCTGAACGCCAGCGCGATGGCCAGGTAGGTGTACAGGTGCAGGAAGTACCACGTCTCATAGCGCACCCGGCGGCGGGCGGCGCGCATCGAGCCGATCCCGATGGCGAGCAGGAGGAACCCGGCCACGGTGGCCATCAGCACGTCGGGGTACTGGGTGAGCAGCGTCCCGCTCTCGCTCACCACATTGGCGTGCGCGGTGACCGCGTAACCCCACACGATGAACAGGCCGTGCGCGACCACCAGGCTGACGATGTAACGACCGCCCATGGCGTGCCAGCTGGCCAGCTTGTCGGTGACCAGGCCCCGCTCTAGTGGCGGCAGCCGCGCCATCAGCGCGACCAGGACCACGACGCCGTAACCGCAGAGAAGGCCGAGGACCTGGCCTGCGCCGGTCAGCCAGCCGCCGAGCCCGTGGACGCCGGGCGTACTGTGCCACCACAGGGCGATGACCGCGACCGCGCCGGCGATGATGACCGCCAGCACACCGCGCGCGCCGACCCGGGCCGGGCGATTCGCCGGGCGGGC
>DAIOWL010000377.1:0-6752 GCA_036758545.1 Streptosporangiaceae bacterium
CGCCGCAGACTGCGGGCATGGACACTATCAGCCAGAACAAGAACATCGTCACTTCGTTCATCGATGCCCTGTTCACCAAGGGCGACCTCGGCGCCGTCGACGAATACCTCGCCGGCGACTTCGTCGATCACGACCCGCCCATGGGCTTCCCCGCCAGCCGGGAGGGCATGCGCGCGGCTGCGGCCACATTCCGGGCCGCGTTCCCCGACTGGCACAGCGACATCGGCTTCTACGTCGAAGAGGGCGACCTGGTGGTCGAGAACTTCACGGCGAGCGGCACGCAGCAGGGAGAGATCTTCGGAGTGCCCCCATCGGGCCGTACTGTCAGCTTGCCCGGGATCAACATCTGGCGGGTCCGCGACGGCCGCATCGTGGAGCGCTGGGGACGCCTGGACGATCTCGGCCTCATGCGCCAGCTCGGCCTGGCCCCCCAGCCCTGACCACGCCACGGTACAAGCCCTGGTCCTGGCCAGGGCTTGTGCGTATCGTCGGGTTATGGCGGACGCGATCATGAAGCGCCAGGTAACTGCCCTTATCGGCCGATGTTACGCCGGGCTCGACGTGGCCGAACTTCGCGACGAGGTGTTGCGCCGGCTGCGCCGGATCATGCCGGTGGATGCGGCATTCTTCGGCACCGTCGACCCGCAGACCCTGCTGTTCACCTCGGCCGTGGCCGAGGAACCGCTGGGGGCCGCGACGCCGCTCTTCCTGGACAACGAGTACGGCCACGCGGACGTCAATAAGTTCGCCGCGCTGGCCGAAGCGGCCGAACAGGTCAGCTCGCTCGACCGGGCTACCCGCGGCCAGCGGCCGGACAGCGCCCGCTACCGGGAGGTGATGAGCCCGCTCGGCCTGGGCGACGAACTGCGCGCGGTTCTCATCAGCGGTAAGCAATGCTGGGGCGCGATGTGCCTGCACCGCGAGGACGCGGAGCACGGCTTCGACGACCAGGAGGTCGACGTGATCCGGCGGATCGCCCCGCACGTGGCCGAAGGCCTGCGGCGGGCCGTGACGCTGGGGCCGCTCCGCGCGCCCGCCGAGACCGCCGCGGCGGCTGGGGTGCCCGGCATCATCCTGCTCGACCAGGATCTGGCCCTGATGTCGATGAGCCCCGAAGCGGCGCGGTGGCTGGCCGAGATCGACGAGGCCGACTGGCCGAGCGGCAGCGAGCTGCCGATGGCTGTCTACGCCGCGGCCATGCGGCTGGCCCGGCTGGAGCAGGGGGCGGCTCCGGCGGGGCTGGCGGACACGGTCCGGCTGCGTGGCCGCGCCGGGCAGTGGCTCTCTCTGCACGCGTCCCGGCTAGGCGGCGGGCCGGCGCCGCAGATCGGCATCGTCATCGAGCCCACCCCCGCGGCGCAGCTCAGCTCGCTGCTGCTCAGCGCGTACGGGCTCACCGGCGCGCAGTCCCGGGTCGTAGCGCTGGTCATCAGGGGGCATTCCACCCGGCGGATCGTCGAGGAACTTCACATCTCGGCCAACACCGTTCAAGAGCACCTGACCGCGGCGTTCGACAAGTTCGGCGTGCGCAGCCGGCGCGAGCTCGTGGCCGCCATGCTCACCGGGCGCCCTGGCTAGCAGCGGGTCTCCGGCCAGCTAGCGCCAGCGGCGTCGCGCATGGAGCGCGAATCTGCGGGCAGCCTCTGACGATGGACTCGCGCAGCGTGGGTGTGGAAGAGGAGTTCCTGCTGGTCGAGCCGGACACCGGCCGGCCCAAGGCGGTCGCGGGAACCGTGCTGCAAGCGGCCGGGCCAGGGGCCGGAACGGATCTGGAAGGCGAACTGCAGCAGCAGCAACTGGAAACCAACTCGCGACCATGTCAGTCCCTGGAGGAGCTGCACCGCGAGCTGCGACGGTGCCGGGCCGCGGCCGCTATGGCGGCAGGCCGGGCCGGGGCCCAGGTGGTCGCGCTGGGCACCTCCCCGCTCCCGGTCGAACCACAGCCACTCAGCACGAGCCGGTACGAGCGGATGGCCGAGCTCTTCGGCCTGACCGCGCACGAGCAGCTCACCTGCGGCTGCCACGTCCACGTCAGGATCTCCGACGCCGACGAGGGCGTGGCGGTGCTGGACCGCGCCGGACCATGGCTGGCCACGCTGCTCGCGCTGAGCGCGAACTCCCCGTTCTGGCAGGGACGTGACAGCGAGTATGCGAGCTTCCGCTACCAGGTATGGGGACGCTGGCCGAGTTCCGGTCCCACCGGACCGTTCGGCACCTCCCAGGCCTATCGCGAGACCATCGAGCAGATGGTGGGCACCGGCACGCTGATCGACCCGGGCATGGTCTACTTCGACGCGCGCCTGTCCGAGCGCTATCCGACCGTCGAGATCCGGATCGCCGACGTGTGCCTGCGCGCCGAGGATGCCGTGCTCATCGCCGCGCTCGCCCGCGCGCTGGTGGAAACCGAGGCTCGGTCCTGGCGGGAAGGAAAGCCCGCCTCGCCCGCGCGGACCGAAGTGCTGCGCCTGGCCGCCTGGCGGGCCAGCCGGACCGGTCTGGACGACACCCTGCTCCACCCGGTGACCGGGAAGCCCGAGCCGGCCACCACCGTGGTCGAGATGCTGCTTGACCACTGCCGGGACGCGCTGTCCGATACAGGGGACGCCGACACCGTCGCCGGGCTCCTGACGGACGTGCTCGCGCGGGGCAACGGCGCGTCCTTCCAACGGTCCGCCTACCGGCGGTCCGGCCGCCTACCGGAAGTGATCAGCAGCGCCGTGGAGGTCACCGGATTGGCCGGCTAGCCCAGTAGCTACCTAACTCCTCCTGCTGGCGTTTATCGTGTCGGCCGGCGTTTCTGCTGGCTGGAGGGTTAGCCGCTGGTTAACATGACTGTCCGGAACGGACTGACGGACGGCTAACGGTTGAAACCTGGCGAAACCACTAAAACGCGCGAACGTGCGCCCGGCCTCGACGGGGTCCGGGCGCTGGCCGTCCTGGTCGTGATCGGCTTCCACGAAGGGGCCTCCGGGCTGCGCGGCGGATTCCTCGGCGTCGACATCTTCTTCGTGCTCAGCGGGTTCCTGATCACCGATCTGCTGATAGCCAGGTACGACCGCGCCGGCCGCCTGAACCTGGCGGACTTCTGGACGCGGCGGGCCAGGCGCCTGCTGCCGGCGCTGGCCGTGATGCTGGTGGTGGTTACCGCCGCGGCAGCCGTCATCGAACCCGCCCAGGAGGCCTCGCTCCGCCTAGCGCTGCTAGCCGCGGCCACCTACACGAGCAACTGGTACCAGATCCTGCATCACGTCTCGTACTTCGCCGCGATCAGCCAGGCCGCTGCTCCGCCGCCATTTGATCACCTGTGGTCGCTGGCCATCGAGGAGCAGTTCTACCTGGTCTGGCCGCTGATCGTGCTGTGTGTGATCGTCAGGCTGGACGCGCGTCGCGCACGAGTAATATGCGCGCTGACCGGAGCGGCGGTTTCGGCGCTGGTCATGGTGATTCAGTACACTCCGGGCGGCGATCCGTCCGCGGTCTACTACGGCACTGATACGCACGCCTCAGCGCTGCTGATCGGGGCCGCGCTGGCGCTGGCCTGGCCGCTGCGGAGGCTGGCGGCCATCCCGGCCGCGCACACCGGGCGGCTTGACATGGCCGGCATCGCCGGGCTCGTCGTCCTGGCCTGGGCCGTCGGGCACTTCTCCGGCGGCGATCCGGTCGTCTACCCGGTCGGCCTGCTGCTGGCCGCGCTCGCCGCCGCCGGCCTGATCGCCGCGGCGGCCGGACACGGGGTCATCGCCGCGCTCACCAGCATCCAGCCGCTGCGCTGGGTCGGCGTCAGGTCGTACGGGATCTACCTGTGGCACTGGCCGGTGATCGCGCTCGGCACCGCGCTGGCCGGGCGGAGAGCCAGCTCACCCTGGCTGTGGGCCGTCGAGACAGGTGTCACGATCGCCCTGGCGTCGGCCTCATGGCGGTTCATCGAGACACCCATCATGCGGAACGGTCTGGCTGTCACCGTCCGGCATTGGATACAGCTCATCGGCGCAGCCAGTCGTCGCCGGCCCGCGAGCCCGGCACGACGCGCCGTCCCGGTCACGATGGCCGCGGCCGTGGCGATCACCTTCGTGCTGGCCTGCTACGGCGTGGCCCGGCCACCCGCGGCGGCTGCCCCGGGCGGACTGCTCCGCCAGGTGGCCAACGGCGAGCGGGTAAGCAGCCAGTCCCGGTCGACTCCGGCCGTTCCCTCGCCCTCGTCCGCCCCGTCACCGGTCGGCCGCTCCCCGGCCAGGGCCGGGGCCACCCCCACGCCGCCGCCCGCGACGTGCCGGCCTGCGCAGCCGCGGGTCTCCGGTAGCCAGGTGACGGCGGTCGGCGACTCGGTCATGCTCGCCTCGGCGACGGCGCTCGAGGCGGCGCTGCCCGGTGTCTACATCGACGCCAAGGTCGACCGGCAGATGGCGACCGGGCTGGCGCTGGTCAGGAGCCTGGCCGACGCGGGCCAGCTCCGCCACGTCGTCGTAGTCAGCCTCGGCACCAACGGCACCGTCACCGCCCGCCAGCTCCGGCAGCTGCAGCGCGCTGCCGGACCTGGTCGCGAGCTCGTCCTGGTCAGCACGTTCGGCCCGCAGGCCTGGGAGCACGCGGTCAACACAGCGCTCGCCGCGGCGGCCCGGCACGGCAAGCACACCGAACTGGCCAACTGGCACGCGGCCATCGCGGCTCGTCCCGCGCTGCTCTGGCCGGACGGTATCCACCCGCGTCCGGCGGGCGCTCGCCTCTACGCGCGCGTCGTGCGCGCCGCGATCAAGGCCGGGCTGACGACCGGCCAGCGCTCGTCGTGCGCGTGACAGCGAGGCGCCTTACCCCGACGCCATGTCGACAAATCGCGAATAGTGGCCCTGGAACGCGACCGTCACGGTGGCGGTCGGGCCGTTCCTGTGCTTGGCCACGATCAGGTCCGCCTCGCCCGCTCGCGGCGACTCCCGCTCGTAGGCGTCCTCGCGGTGCAAAAGGATCACAACGTCCGAGTCCTGTTCGATGCTGTTGTGAGCCACGAGGCCGTCGGCGATGAAGTTGTGGGTGCCCTTCACCGTGGCGTCGTAGACGGGCTGCGGTCCGAGCGGCTCGATGCTGACGATCCGGTCCCAGTAGATGTCGCTGCTGGCGATCTCGCGCAGCGTCTCGGAACCGAGGACCGTCGCGCACCGCAGCAGGCGCTCCCTCGACGGACAGCTCTTGTACAGCGCCGTCCCGCAGTAGTGGGTGCCGATGGCCGCCTGGAATTGCCGCTCGGTCAGCCCGGCCCGGATGCGCTCCGCCTTGACGACCTCCCAGACGCCGACCGGGATCGTGTCCACGTTCGTGTTGACTTTCCGCCCGGCCAGCGCGACGGCCAGTTGCCTCGCCGTCTCTCCGCGGCGGCCGTGCACGCCGACGCGCTCGCAGAATGTCCGAAGGCTGGGGCCATCGGCCACGATGACGTGGTAGCCAGGCCGGTAGCCAGCCTTCTCGACCTGTCGGATGCGCGCGACGATGCCCAGGCGGCCTAGCAGGTGCGCGACGCCGGAGGCGAGTTCACGGCTCGAGCTGGCGTAGTACGCCTTGTCCGCCGACTTCCCGTTCCCCGGCCAGACACAGCCATCAGTCGCCCACAGATGACGCAGGAACAGGCAGACCTCGGCGTCGTCGGCCGCGTAGATGGCGGCGGGCAGGCGCTTCTCGTGCGACCGCAGGTCCTCGATTCCGAGTTCGCGGAACCAGGTGTGCAGCGGGTTCCAGCGGCCGTGGGTGCAGTGGTACGGCGCGGGCAGGTAGGTGTGCCACCAGTTGCCCTGGGCCACCCGGCGTGGCGTAATGCCAAACTCGGCGGCTGCCGCGGCCTCCACGAAGGCGAGGTTCTCCTCGTCGTTGGACGTGTAGTGGACGGGCTGCGAGCGGACCACGCAGCCGTCTCCGATCAGATGGGCGAGCAGACCGATCCGGTGCTCGGACCAGCCGAGACCGGCCGCGATCGGCACCGGGATGTGCCGGGGTATGGCGACCCGGTCACCGGTACGCAGTTCGCCTAGCGGAGTCCAGCCGGAGAAGGTCAGGAACGGATGGTTGGCTGATGCCTTCACCTCGCGCCCGGACGCCAGCCGCAGCCGGTACACCTCCTTCGTTCCCGACGGGAAGACCTTGGTGATCGGGGCAGGAACCAGCTTGTGCTGGTCGTCTACAGACCAGACGAGCACTCCTTCGCCGCCGCCACGCATCAGTTCCCCGAAGGTCACCGGCGCCCCTGTGTCCGCGCGGAACAGGGCAGTGTCCTCGGTCATGCAGCCCGACTCGCGCAGGTCGGACAGCAGGGGCTTCTTGTCGGTGCGCTGCTCAGGGCCGCGGTTGAGCTGGGACAACGCGACGACGGGGACATCGAGCTCCTTGGCCAGCAGCTTGAGCGACCGGGACATCTCGGATACTTCCTGCTGCCGG
Organism: Streptosporangiaceae bacterium; assembly: GCA_036758545.1. Taxonomy (GTDB): domain Bacteria; phylum Actinomycetota; class Actinomycetes; order Streptosporangiales; family Streptosporangiaceae; genus Palsa-504. The sequence continues at coordinate 6,418 of DAIOWL010000377.1, forward strand.
TTCTCCACCCGCTTGGGCGAGGACATCAGCTGCAGGTAGTCGATGATGACGAACTTCAGGTCGTTCCGCTGCTTCAGCCGCCGGCACTTGGACCGGATCTCCATCAGGGACATGTTCGGCGAGTCGTCGATGAACAGCGGCGCGTCGGCGACCTCGCTCATCCGTCGGGCCAGCCGAGCCCAGTCGTCGTCGTTCATCTGCCCGGTACGCATGGTGGACAACGGCACCCGTGCCTCGGCCGACAACAGCCGCATGGTGATCTCGTTCCGCCCCATCTCCAGGCTGAACAGCACCGTGGCCATGCCGTGCCTGATGGCGGCCGCCCGCGCGAAGTC
>DAIOWL010000378.1:0-3216 GCA_036758545.1 Streptosporangiaceae bacterium
GCGCCGCCGAGCAGCAGGCCGATGGCCCCGCCGGCCGCGGCGATCGCGCCGTAGATGCCGAACGCCTTGCCGCGCTCCTTCGGCTCGGTGAACGTGGTCGTCAGCAGCGACAGCGCCGACGGCACCAGGAGCGCGCCGAACGCGCCCTGGCAGGCCCGGGCCGTGATCAGCATGCCGAAGTTGACCGAGGCGCCGCCGATGGCCGAGACGCCGGCGAAGCCGAGCAGCCCGATCAGGAACGTCACCTTCCGGCCGAGCAGGTCCGCCAGCCTCCCGCCGAGCAGCAGCAAGCTGCCGAACGCGAGGGTGTACGCCGTCACCACCCACTGCCTGTCCGCCGTGGTGAAGTGCAGCGCACGCTGAGCGGACGGCAGGGCGATGTTCATCACCGTGACGTCGAGGACGACCATGAGCTGCGCGAGGCCGATGACGCCGAGGATGAGCCAGCGCCGCCGGTCTCCCGGGCCGGCCCTATCGATGGAGTTGACATCTGACATGAGCTTCACCAATCTGGAGGTATCTTCTCCGCTTAGCTCACCGTAACACGAAGCGGAGGTGTTGTCTCCACTTTTTCGGGAGGTTTCAGGTGACGGAGGACTCGGCCGGGCATTCTGGTGGCTCCGGTACGCGGCCACTGCGGCGGGACGCCGAGCGGAACCGGCAGCGGATCCTGGTGGCAGCCGCCGAGGTGTTCAACGAGCGCGGGCTCGAGGTCAGCCTGGACGAGATCGCCCGTCATGCGGGGGTCGGCGTCGGCACCGTCTACCGGCGGTTCCGCACCAAGGAGGAGCTGATCGAGGCGCTGTTCATGGACCGCCTCGACTCGATCACGGCCATCGGCGAGGAGGCCCTCGCGTCGCCCGACCCCTGGTCGGGCCTGGTGTTCTTCATGGAGCGGATGGCCGAGACCATGGCGGGCAACCTCGGCCTGCGGCAGATGCTGATGTTCGCCACCTATGGCCGGAATCTGGTCGCGGTCGCCCGGCAGCGCAACGCGCCGCTGGTCGAACGGCTCGTGCAGCGGGCGCAGGCGGCCGGGCAGCTCCGCGCCGATATCCGCCAGACCGACATCATCTTCATCGTCTTCGTGCTGATCGAGGCGACCCGGCTCTCGCACGCCGCGGACCCCGACATCTGGCGCCGGTACCTGACCCTGATCCTGGACGGCATGCGGCCGGGCCGGGAGGGGGTCACCCCGCTTCCGGTGCCCGCCATGCTGCCGGAGGAGATGGAGAAGAGCATGCGGCAGGCCGCGCCATGGCCGCGCTGACGCTTTCTGACGATCTGCCTATCCGGCCCTATTCACGCAATCCGCAAATTGATTTGCATTTGCACGTGCATGTACAAAGCGTAAACGAATAAATTCATGCAATCGTTAGCAGTGCCGCTGCGTCATCACGAGGATTGCGCCGGGAGCATGATCTACGACATCGTGTCGTCGCAGCTAGACCGCCCGGCGGGAGCACTGGCGGTCGGCAGGGAGCGGGGCGGCCCGGCACGCAAAAGGAAACACGCGACACGACGCACATCGATGCGTGACATACCGGCGAAAACGCCTTAACATGGTCCCTGCGCTTGACGCGTTACTTCCCGACGGGATTTTCCGCCCCTCCCGCCGGTCCGCCTTCCCCCGCTAACTAGGCATTCTCCAGGAGACACCACGCATGAACCCCGGCGACAGCGTGCAAGACGTCAGCCGAACAGGGCCGGATGAAGCCAGCGGTCTCGGTGCCGCCGCCGGCCCGGGCAGCGGCACGATGGCGCGATCGCCGAGAACCGACAAACCCCTCGAGGACATCCAGGACATCATCGACAAGCTCGCGGCCGTGGACCAGGAGCTGCGGCGCTCGAAGAGCAGCGCGGCGAGCCGGTCGAACTAGACGCTCATCCCCTTGGATCCGTAGGTACTGAGCAGGCGTGCGCTGTCGGCCGCGCTGAGCGCGGCGGCACGCAGCAGGGCGAACGCCCGGATATAGCGGGCGACGTCCTCCTGGCTCTCTAGGTAGACGCCGCCGGATAGCGCTTCCAGATAGACCACGCCCAGGCTCGGCGCGTCAGGGAACCTCAAGATGGCCAGCGAGGCGCTGCCCGCCGCCGCGTGCGCGCCGGCCGTGAACGGGAGCACCTGCAGGGTGAGGCGGGGAAAGTCGTCGGCCAGCTGAACCAGGTGGCTGATCTGCCCGGCCATGACGCCGGGGCCGCCGACGGCCTGGTGCAACGCCGCCTCGCCGAGGATCACCGTCAGCCGCCGCTCGGCGGAGGAACCGAGGATGACCTGGCGCCGGGTGGCCCTGGCCGCCACGGCTTCCTCCCGCTGCTGGTCGGTCGCGTACCCGGGCTCGGCGGCGATGATCGCCCTGGTGTAGTCGTCGGTCTGCAGCAAGTCCGGAACGACCTGCGCCTCGTAGGTCATGATCTCGGCCGCGGCCGACTCCATGATCACGTAGTCCAGGTACGGGCCGGGCAGGACGTCCGCGTACGGGTGCCACCAGCCGCGCTGGCCGCCGCGGCTCGCGATGGCCACCAGCGCGGCCTGCTCGCGGTCCGGAACCCCGTATTCGGTCAGCAGCTCGCGCAGCTCCTTCGGCCTGATGCCGCGCTGCCCGGTCTCGATCCGGCTGATCTTCGACCGGTCGCACTCCAGCACGCGGGCCGCGTCCTCCAGCGCGTAGCCCACGTTTTCCCGGTACCGGCGCAGCGCGCCTCCGACGAGGCGGCGCCGCACGGGTGGTTCTCCGGTCACGGTTCCTGCCTTTCCGCGGACTAACGCCGCGTAAGCGAACTTTGGGGTACTCGCAGAGCAACGTAGCACCTGATGTAGTCCACCGTGCGCAACGACACGCTGCACGCGGCATGCGGCGGAAGGGGCGCTAAGGACGCAGGCGGCTGAGGGCGGTGAGGATGCGGTTCTCTGACACCGGGGCCTGGGTGCCGAGGGTCTGGGCGAACAGGCTGACCCTGAGTTCCTCCAGCATCCAGCGCACCTCGGTGACGTCGGGCTGCCCGCGGCGCGCCGCGGGCAGGTCCGCGACCGCCTGCTGGCGGGCCTGTTCCGCCCGCCGGGCGATGGCCATGTTGGCCGCGTCCCGGGCCGGGTTCTCCGGCAGCTTGTCCAGCCGCCGCTCGATCCCCCGCAGGTAGCGGGTCAGGTGCGGGAGGCGGCGGTACCCGGTGGCCGCCACGAAACCGGGATAGATGAGCCCGGACAGCTGCGCC
>DAIOWL010000378.1:3316-6751 GCA_036758545.1 Streptosporangiaceae bacterium
GAGGCGGGCGCCGACGGAGTGGGCCAGCCGCAGCGCCGCCTCCACCTGGTTCACCACCTCGGCGGTCACCTCGTGCAGGCCGGACCGGACCGAGGCGGACAGCCGCTCGAAGCCCTCGCGGTCCCAGGCCGGGCCGCCCGCCTCGGCCATCAGGTAGTCCGCGGCGCAGTTGACGCAGTCCGCGAACATGGCCGCGACCCCGCCGTGCGGGTTGTGGCTGAGCGCCAGCTTGGCCCGGGTGGACAGGCCGCCGGCGATCGACTTGACCGGCGACGGCGCGCCCAGCAGGATGAGCCGCCTGGTGCCGGCCCACATCGCCGCACGGGCCGCGTCCGGCGTCTCGAACAGCCGGACATCGACCGTGGCGCCCGCGTCGGCGAGGGCCGGATAAGCAACGACGCTGCCGTCCCGGAATACCCGGGGCAGCTCGCCGACGCTCCACGACGTCAGGCCGGTGCGGGTGATCGCGGCCGCCGCCTCGGACAGCACCGCCCGCAGCCGCGGCCTGAGCTCGCGCTGGAGCTCCGCGACGTCCTTGCCCTCGGCCAGGACGCCGCCGGAGTCGGTCACCCGGACGGTGATCCGCAGGTGCCGCGGCAGCTTGGACAGATCCCAGGCGTCGCGCGGCACGCTCACCCCGCGCAGCGTCCTCAGTTCGCGGGCCACGGCGTCGCGCAGGTCCCCCGACGGCTCGCCGAGGCGGGCGACGACCTCCCGCGCCACGTCCGGCGCAGGCACCAGGTCACGCCGCAGCGCCTTGGGCAGCGACCGGATCATCTCGGTGACCAGCTCGGTGCGCAGCCCAGGCACCTGCCAGGAGAATTCCGCCGGGTTCACCTGGTTGAGCCGGCTCAGCGGGATATCCACGGTCACGCCGTCGGACTCGCTGCCCGGCTCGAAGGCGTAGGAGAGCGGGGCCGGGGGCACCCCGGCCGACTCCGAGGTCCAGACGTCGGGGTAGGCGTCGGCGCTGACCCCGGTGGCGTCGTCGTTGAGCAGGTCGCTGGCCTTGAACGTGAGCAGGCCCGGGTCGGCCCGGCGGGCCTGCTTCCACCAGGTGTCGAAATGCTGGGCGGACACCACGTCCGCCGGGATCCGCGCGTCGTAGAAGGCGAACAGCTCGTCCTCGCTTGCGACCAGGCCGCGGCGGCGGGCCCGGTGCTCCACCTCCTCGGCTTCGGCCAGCAGCCGGCGGTTCTCGGTGAAGAACCGGTGGCTGGTCTGCCAGTCCCCCTCCACCAGCGCGTGCCGGATGAACAGCTCCCGTGCCGCCGCCGGGTCGATGCGCCCGAACGGGACCTTGCGGTCCACCACCAGCGGCACCCCGTACAGCGTGACCTTCTCCAGCGCGACCGCCCCGCCGCGCTTCTTCTCCCAGTGCGGCTCGCTGTAGCTGTGCCGGACCAGGTGCCGGGCCAGCGGCTCCACCCACTCCGGCTCGATCCGCGCCACCGTCCGCGCCCACAGCCGGGACGTCTCCACCAGCTCCGCCGCCACGATCCAGTCCGGCGCCTTTCTGACCAGCGCGGATCCGGGGAAGATAGCGAACCGGGCGCTGCGCGCGCCCAGGTACTCGGCCCGCGGCCGTCGCCCCCTGGGCGCCGAGGCGGCGGGCTGGAGCGGCTCTGTTTTCATGCCGATCTGGGAGAGCAGGCCAGCCAGCAGGGACACGTGCAACCCGGTCCGTTCGGCCGACGTTGACCTGACCGCCACCCCGAGATCGCCGGCCAGCGTCTGCAACTGGCCCCGCAGGTCCTGCCACTCACGGACCCGCAGGTAGTTCAGGAACTCGGCGCGGCAGAGCCGGCGGAAGGCCGAGGAAGACAGCTCGCGCTGCCGTTCGGCCAGGTAGTCCCACAGGTTCAGGTAGGTGACGAAGTCCGAGTCCGGGTCGGCGAAGCGGCGGTGCTTGTCGTCGGCCGCCTGCTGGACCTCGGCGGGCCGCTCGCGCGGGTCCTGGATCGACAGCGCCGACGCGATGATCAAGACCTCGCGGACGCAGCCGTTCCGGTCGGCCTCGAGGATCATCCGGCCGATCCGCGGGTCCACCGGCAACCGGGCCAGCTTGCGCCCGAGCCCGGTGATCCGCCCGTTTTTGAACGCGTTCAACTCGGCGAGCAGGGTCAGCCCGTCGGCGATGTTGCGCGCGTCGGGCGGGTCGATGAACGGGAACTTCGGGATGTCGCCCAGGCCGATCGCCGCCATCTGCAAGATGACCGAGGCCAGGTTGGTACGCAGGATCTCCGGATCGGTGAACTCAGGCCGGGACTCGAAGTCCTCCTCGGAGTACAGCCGGATGCAGATGCCGTCCGAGGTGCGCCCGCTGCGCCCCTTGCGCTGGTTGGCCGACGCCTGCGAGATCGGCTCGATCGGCAGCCGCTGCACCTTGGTCCCGCGGCTGTACCGGGAGATGCGCGCCGTGCCCGGGTCGATGACGTACTTGATGCCGGGCACGGTGAGCGAGGTCTCGGCCACGTTGGTCGCCAGCACGACCCGGCGGGTGAGGCTGGAGGCGGGCCGGCGCTCGAAGACCCGGTGCTGCTCGGCGGCTGACAGCCGCGAGTACAGCGGGAGGATGTCGATCCGCTCGCGGCCCGCCAGCAGGTCCGCGGTGTCCCTGATCTCCCGCTCTCCGGACAGGAACACCAGGATGTCGCCGGGCCCCTCGGCGGACAGCTCGTCGATCGCGTCGCTGATCGCCTGCCCCTGGTCAGCGTCCTCGTCGACCGGCCGGTACCGGACCTCCACCGGGTAGGTGCGGCCGGACACCTCGACGATCGGCGCGCCGCCGAAGGCGGCCGCGAACCGCTCCGGGTCGATGGTCGCCGAGGTGATGATGACCTTCAGGTCCGGGCGGCGGGGCAGCAGCTGCCGGAGGTAGCCGAGGATGAAGTCGATGTTCAGGCTGCGCTCGTGCGCCTCGTCGATGATCAGCGTGTCGTAGCGGCGCAGGTCCCGATCGCGGGCGAGCTCGTTCAGCAAGATGCCGTCGGTCATCAGCTTGACCAGCGTGCCGTCGGCCGACACGTCGGTGAACCGGACCTGGTAGCCGACCGCCTCCCCCAGCGGGCTGCCCAGCTCCTCGGCGATCCGCTCGGCGACCGTCCGGGCCGCCAGCCGCCGCGGCTGGGTGTGGCCGATCTGCCCGTCGACCCCGCGGCCGAGCTCCAGGCAGATCTTGGGTATCTGGGTCGTCTTGCCCGAGCCGGTCTCTCCCGCGATCACCACCACCTGGTGGTCGCGGATGACCGCGGCGATGTCGTCCTTGCGCTGGCTGACAGGCAGCTCGGCGGGATAGGTGATCGGCGGCATGGCCGCGCGGCGGGCGGCCCGCGCGGCCGCCCGCGCGGCCGCACGCTCACCATGCGACCTGGATCGCCCGGGACGCCCGGACCGCAGCCGGGCGGACCCGGCGGGCGAAGACGTCACGGAATT
>DAIOWL010000379.1:0-3669 GCA_036758545.1 Streptosporangiaceae bacterium
GAACACATCCCGGACCCGCTCGAAGCCCGGCGCCACATCGCCCTCGATTACGATCACGATACTGATCTCACCACGCCGCACCGGGAGACGCGATGTCAGCTGCAGACCAGGGTCCGGCCGATAGCCCGCTGACCCGCGAGCAGGTGCTCGACGAGCTGGAGTTTCTCGCGAAGGCAGAGCACGCCCTCGTCGTCGAGTGCCTATCGGTGTGCTACGCGCTCGGCTACGACCTGGGCGCGGACGAAGGCGGAGCAACGACCAAGCAAGGCAGCGAGGCGGCGGGCGCGGCTTCTTCCCTCGCGCAGCAAACCGAGATGTTCCACCTGGATGACCTCAATGCCGCGCTAGTCCACGCGAACCGGGCCGGACAGCTGGATCGGGCGGCCAGCATCCCTGGCGGCCCGAGTCCCGATATCCCGCTCGACCTGCCCGGCCTGGCCCAGCTCCAGCAGCTGGCAGCGCGCGAGCAGGCCATCGCTACGGCCGTCGACAACCGGTATGCGCGGCTGGTCCCGGCGGTCACGTCCAGCCCGGTGTTCGACGGGGACCTGCTCGCCGAGCTGCAGTCCGTCATCGTCGACCACGGCACCGGCCACGCCGCCGCGTTCGCCGCCATAACGGATCCGCTGGTCGCCCTCACCCCGGCCGACTACCTGCGCGCGACCCGCCGGGACGCGGCCGACGGCTTCGAGCAGCGCCTGCTGGACGCCAGCGACCGTGCCTACGCGCTGGTGATCGCCGAACTGAAGGATCAGTTCAGGGCCGCGGGCAGCTTCAGCTCCCTGGCCGTCTCCGCCATGCGCGTCCTGGACGACATCAACCGCCTCCTGGTGCAGCGCGGCCTGCTCCCGCCGTTCACGTCCCCCTAGGGTCATCGGACTAGCCTCGCTGGAGGTTGGTGAAAATCCTGACTCCGTCGTGTATCAGATGGCGGGGCCGCGCCCTCCGTGCTGGAAAGGGGTACTGGCACTCGTGAGGCTGCACTGCAGATACCGGCGGTAAGCGCCCGGGAGGTGATCCAGGTGCCTGATGGCTGGCACGACGATGAGCTCCTGGCTGCGCTGGGCGAGGCCATCAAAGCCCAGGACCCCGTGCCGTCGTGGTTCGTCCAGACGGGCAAGAACGCCTATGCCTGGCATAGCATCGACGCCGACCTCGCGCAGCTGACCTACGACTCGCGAGCCGACGCGGACGCGGTCGCGAGGCCGGAGACCGCCACGATCCGGGCCCTGACCTTCACCTCGGCTCACCTGTCCATTGAGCTCGAGATCGCCGACGGGTCCCTGTTCGGCCAGGTCTTCCCGCCGCAGGCCGGGACGCTGGAGACGCATACCAAGGCGGGCATGACCACCTCGCCGGTGGATGAGACCGGGTTCTTCGCCGTTGAGCCCATCCCGCCCGGCCCGTTCCTGCTGCGGTTCGGCACCACCGACGGCGTGTACGTGATGACAGGCTGCATCACGCTCTGACCGCCCACCAGCCGCCCACCAGGCCGGCGGCGACCGCGAGAACGGCGAACGCGACCGAATAGGAGGTCGCGGTCGCGATGGCGCCCACGGCGAACGCGCCGAGCCCGGTCCCCGCGTCGAAGCTCAGGTTCCACGCGATGCTGACCGATTCTCGCGCTGGTTCCCCCGCGACCGCGAACGCCTGCGTCAGCGTCAGGTTCTGCAAGCCGCCGTAGGCCACTCCCACCACGAGCAAACCGGAGACGACCAGGACGCGGCCCGCGCTGTCGTGAACGCTGTCCGCCCTGAACCCGATCGCGGCCAGCCCCAGGGCGCCCGTGAACAGCAGCGGGGCTATCGCCGGGGTCGCCCCGAACCGGTCGGCGGCCGTGCCGCCGACCCAGCGGCTGACCGCTGCTGTCCCGGTGAACGCGAGCAGTCCCAGGAACCCGAGGGCCGGGCTAGCCAGTATGTGCGAGGTGAAGGTGAGGATGGCCCCGCCTGCCGCGGTGATCACGACCAGTGCCGCGATCGGCCCGGCCAGCACGCGCCGGAGCACGGCCGCTGTGCCACCCCCGGAGCCGTCGGCCGGGGCACGGCCGCTGTCGCCCACCGCTCGCGCGATCGGCCAGGCCAGCGGTATGGCGAACGCCGGGAGGACGGCGAGCACGAAGACCAGCCCGAACCCGGCCCGTTCGGCGAGCCAGGGCGCGACCGGGACGAGGATGAACTGAGGTGCGGCGATCGCCAGCCCGAGGGCACCGAGAGCCCGGCCCCGGCGGCCGGGTTCCACGAAGGAGGCGACCGCGGTCGCTCCGCACACCGTGACGATGCCGAACCCGAGTCCACGCAGCGCAGCTAGCGCGATGACAGGCCAGAGCATGTCGGTCGCGAGGTGGCCCAGCGCGGGCAGGCCGAGCAATCCGGCGCCGAGCACGAGCGTCCACCGCCATCCCAGGCCGGGGAGCAGGCGGCGCATGGACAGCTGGGCCAGGACGGTGCAGGCCATCATGACGCCGGTGACCAGCCCGGCCCCCAGGTCGTCGCTGCCGCCGCGGATCACCCACAGTGGCGCGACGGGCACGAGCAGCGCGAAGCCGGCGAACCACAGCATCGCGGAGCCGAGCAGCCAGCCCATGCCGGGCACCCGCCAGACGGAACCGGACGCTGGCCCCCCGTCAACGCCCATCCGCCTAGTGTTCCACGCGGTGGATCAGGGGTTCAGCGCGTCGATCAGGGCCTTGGTGACGTCCTCGGTGGAGGCGGCTCCGCCCAGGTCGCGGGTGAGGATGCCGGCCGCGGTGGTCGCCTCGATCGCGGCGTTCAGCCGGGCGGCCTGTTCGGGCAGGCCGAGGTGATCGAGCATCATGGCGGCGCTGCCGACGGCGCCGACGGGGTTGGCCAGTCCCTGTCCGGCGATGTCCGGTGCCGAGCCGTGCACGGGCTCGAACATGCTCGGGAAACGCCTCTCCGGGTTGAGGTTCGCGCTGGCGGCCAGGCCGAGGCTCCCGGCGAGGGCACTGCCGAGGTCGGAGAGGATGTCCGCGTGCAGGTTGGAGGCGACCACGACGGAGAGGTCCTCGGGGCGCAGGACGAACTTCGCGGACATCGCGTCGACCAGCACGCTCTCGGTCTCCACGCCGGGGTAATCCCGGGCGACGCGCCTGAACACGTCATCCCAGAGCACCATGCCGTACTGCTGGGCATTGCTCTTGGTGACGCTGGAGACCTTCGGCCGGGTACGGGTGCGCGCCAGGTCGAAGGCGAAGCGCATGATGCGTTCGCAGCCGGCCTCGGTGAACAGCGCCGACTGGACGGCGACCTCGCTGCCAGGCCCGCGCGCGGAGAGGTTGCGGCCGCCAAGACCGGCGTATTCACCCTCGCTGTTCTCACGCACGACGACCCAGTCGAGCTCGGTGTCATCGGCCTTCCGCAGCGGGCTCCGCACGCCCGGCAGGAAACGCACCGGGCGGACGTTGGCCCACTGATCGAAGTTCTGGCAGATGGCCAGCCGCAGGCCCCACAGGCTGATGTGGTCGGGCACGCCGGGCCAGCCGACCGCGCCGAAGTAGATGGCGTCGAATCCCTTCAGGACCGTCAGGCCATCCTCGGCCATCATCCGCCCGGTGCGCGCGTAGTACTCGCAGCCCCAGCCGAATTCCTGCCAGTCGAACGCGAACGCCCCGCCGCTGCCGGCGGCCAGCGCGTCGAGCACCTCCCG
>DAIOWL010000379.1:3769-6724 GCA_036758545.1 Streptosporangiaceae bacterium
TAGAAGAAAAACGGCACGCTGTCGTAGGTGTACAGGCCGGTGGCGACGATGATGTTGAGCTCGGGCACCTGCTCAGCGACGCGCTGGATTCGCGGCAGGTTACGGCCCAGGCCGACCACGGTCGGGTCGACGATCGTGCGGACGCCCTGGGCGGCCAGGGCGCCTAGCTTGGTCACCGCGTCCGTGATCCGGGCGTCCTCGCTGCCCCATTCACCGGGGTAATTCTGCTGCACATCGGCGGTGAGCACGAAGATGTGCTCATGCATGTAGGTCGGCCCGAGGTCGGCGACTTCCACCGGGCCGCGGACAGTAGAGACCTGGCTCATTCGGCCCGCAACTCCCTCTCGAGTATTTTTCCGGCCGGGCCCGTAGAGGCGTGAAGGGCTACCCGCCGCATCCGTACCATCAGGGTTGCCGAAGGCACGACCTTCCCGGACATGTAGGTCGACAGGCGAGACCGCGAGGTACCTATCCGATCTGCGAAGTCCTGCCTGGTCAGGCCGGATCTCCCGACGAGATCCCGTACTTCGGCTGCCACGTTATCCCGTTCTGAACTTATGGCCAGCTGGCGAGCCCGGGCCACCACTGCTTCCAGCAGCTCAGTAGTGCCGTAAGGGTGGGACAGGTGAACGGCCTCGAGGACCTGCTGGGCCACGGGGCCCCACGGATCAGCCCTGATCGCGGTGGCCAGGCGGTCCCAGTCTGGAAGGGTGCCCCGTTCAACTGCCGCCAGGATCCCTTCGAAGGGCCAGGTCTCCACCGGGTCATCCGGAGACGCGTCAACGTTGCGGAACTTCAGCGCAGTCGTCATTGCACCATCTCCACGGCCAGCGAACGGCAGACGCCGACGACGTTGCTCCAGTCGGTCAAGCGTGCGTTCAGGCCCTTGTACCGGTCCAGCTGCTGGATGGTGCGGGAATCGGCCGGGCGGGGATCTGCCAGCTGGCGGGCCAGCTGGGTCGCCACATCCTCCGACCCGGGACCGCGCTGATCGGAGTAATAGACGTCGATATGCCGGAGCACACCTGCGGCGTGAGCAATGCCGTACAGGTCAGCCAGAGCCGCCACGTCGAGATAGTCCCGTACCTGGTTACGCCGGACAATCAGGTAACCCTTGATCCGCAGCGTCTCATCTGGCGTTGGTACCCGCAGTACGTGTCCGGACGGCAGCGACACCTCCGTGACCTCCAGAGGCCTGTTCCGGATGAGCTGACGGATGCCCGACTCGATATCACCCAGGTCGCCCAGGATGATCTTTCCCGGCGTGACTCGGTTCGTCACCCATCCGTCCGTAGCCTCGATCGCTTCGAGCACCGCATCGAAACGGGTGTTGAGATCCGCTAGCACATGATCATGGTCAAAGGAGGAGCGATGGTTGGCCCATGGCGCTGCGGCGGAGCCGCCCACCAGAACGGCGTCGGGAACAACCTCTTGCAGCCGTGCCGCTGATTCGAGCACCAGGACCAGCTCGGACCGCGCCAGCCCAGGCGTGTCAGACTCCGGTCCGGCCATCCTTGTCACCTCCCGCGATCGTACCCTATTGTATCAGATGTGATACGAATTTCTCGGTCTATGCTGTTACGAAGAGAGGACTTCGATGGCCCGCGGATCGCTGGTGGCGGTCACCTACCCGGTGGGCGATGACTTCGTCCAGATCAACACCAGTGTCCTGGACGGCCTAGCCGACGTCGCGTTCCTGGACGGCCGCCCGGACGCCGAGGTCCGGGACACCCTGCGTCAGGCCGACGTGCTCCTCGGGTGGCACCTGGGCCAGGAACTGCCGGCCGGTGTCCTGCAGGCCTCGCCCGGCCTGAAGCTGATCCAGCTCTTGTCGGCCGGTGCCGATTCCGTGGACTTCGCGGCCATCCCGGAACCGCTGACGCTGGCCAGCAACGTGGGCGCCTACGCCGAGCCGATGGCCGAGTACGTGATGGCGATGGCGCTGGCCCTGGCCAGGCGGCTGCCGCAACGTCACGCCGATCTGGCCAAGGGCGAGTTCAAGATGTGGGAACGCGTGCTCACCCTGGACGGGGCCGTGTGCGCGATCCTGGGCTTCGGCGGCATCGGCCGGGCCACCGCCCGGCTGATGCGCGCCTTCGGCGCACGCATCCACGCTGTTAACTCCTCGGGCCGGACCAGCGAGCCGGTCGAGTTCATCGGCACGCTCTCCGACCTGGACCGGGTGTTCGCCGCCGCGGACGTGCTCGTCATAGCCCTGCCGCTGATCAACGCCACCCGCGACCTGATCGGCGCGCGGGAACTGAGCCTGATGAAGCCCGCCGCGATCCTGGTGAACGTCGGCCGGGCCGCCATCGTGGACGAGCGGGCCCTCTACGAGCACCTGCGCCGTCAGCCCGACTTCTGCGCCGGGATCGACGCCTGGTGGCATGAGCCGGGCCCAGGATCGGGATTCAGCACCAGGTACCCGTTCTTCGAGCTGCCCAACCTGCTCGGGTCCCCGCACAATTCGGGCGTGACGGACGGCGCGCTTCGCGCCGGGGTGCGCATGGCGGCCGAGAACGTCAGGCGATTCCTGAACGGCGAGGCCGTGATCGGGGTGTCCCGCCGCGAGGACTACCTGTAACCCGGAGGCGGGCGGGAAGGCCTTGGTCCAGAACTGCGCGACGTCGATGCGGCTCATGAAGCGCACGCCGTCCTGGGCCAGCGCGTACTCGATGAAATCCCGGACCGCGGAGGCCCGCCCCGGCTGCCCGCTCCAGCGGGAATGGACACCGACCGACATCAGCCGCGCACCGTAACCGTGCCTCGCCTCGTCGAGCATGTAGTCGAGGCTGAGCCTGAGGCTCTCGAAGAAGTGACGGGGCGTGGCGTAGGTCGGGGCGATCAGGTACCGGACATCGTTGTGCACCTTGCTGTACGGCACGACCAGGAACGGCGTGCCCAGCGTGTCGGCGTAGTAGGGAAGCTCGTCGTTGTTGGCGTCGGAGTCGTACA
>DAIOWL010000380.1:0-1738 GCA_036758545.1 Streptosporangiaceae bacterium
CCTCGTCGCCAGCCCGTCCGGCCAGGTCGGCGGCCAGCGTGCACCACGCGCCCGGCAGGCCCGGATGAGCCGCCTCCGCCGCCGTCAGCGCCTGGCCGGCCAGCATGGTGCGTTCCGGCGGCAGCAGCCCGGACAGCACCGCCTCGTGGGTGAGCGCGTGCCGGAACCGGAAGCCATCCTGCTCCGCCACGACGAGCTGCAGGTCCGTGCCGTCGCGCAGCGCCGCGACCACGGCCGCGCCGGCCAGGCCGGTGACCGGGCCGAGCAGCGTCCAGTCGAACCGGCGGCCCAGCACGGCGGCCGCGCCGATGACCCGGCGCGACTCCGCGCTCATGCCGTCCAGCCGCCGCCGGATCGCGTCGGCGAACGTGGCGGGCACCCCCGGGGTGCTCAGGTCGGCGGCGTGCCAGCGGCCGTCCCGCTCGGTCAGCGCCCCCTCCCCCACCAGCCCGGCCAGGACCTCCTCGACCAGGAACGGGATGCCCTCGGCCCGCCCGGCGACGAATTCGTGCACCGCGGCCGGCAGGTGGGCGGCGTCCAGGCAGGCCCGGGCCATGTCGGCCATCGCCGTCGGGTCGAGGCGGCCCAGCGCCAGCACGGCGGCGGATCCGCGGGCCGCGAGCGCGCTGACGAGCGCGGCGGCTTCGCCGCCTTCCTGATATCCAGCCTCCCTGAGGGTGGCGAGACACATCACCCGTTCGGCGGCCAGGTTGTCGGCGAGGTACTCCAGCAGTGCGAGCGTCTCCTGGTCGGCCCAGTGCAGGTCCTCCAGGACGAGCACGCAGCCGGCCTGTGGAGCCAGGGCGCGCAGCAGGCGCAGTACCGCCTCGCCGAGGAAGACCGGCGTCTCCTCGCCCGGCATCGGCTGGGGTGGCCGCCACTCGGGAATCAGCCGCCCCAGCACCGGCCGGAACGGGCCGAGTTCCTCGCTGGTCGGCAGGCGCCCCGCTCGCCCGGCCGAGGTCAGCGCCTCGGCGAACGGCCGGAACGGGGTGGGCGCGCCGCCGGCCACGGCCCGGCCGGCCAGGACCGTCAGGCCGCTCTCGCCCGCCGTGCGCGCGACCTCCCGGACCAGCCGCGACTTACCGATACCGGCCTCTCCGGTCAGGAACACCGTGCTGCCGCGCCCCGTCCCGGCCGCGGCCAGGGCGGCCCGCAGCCGGCGGGCTTCCTCGTCCCGCCCGACCAGGACCGGGCACAGCACCTGCGGCACAGGATCAGTATCGGCCCGGAGGCCGGAACTGGCCTAGGACCTGGCGGAACCAGCGCAGGAGCTCGGCGAAGTCGGCGTCGATGACGGACTGATCGTGCTGGCGGAACCGGCCGCTGGCCTCGCTGGCGGCGAAGCCGAGGACGGCCGTGCTGATCAGGCGTTCGGCCCGGGCGACTTCGGCCTCGGGCAGGCCGCCCTCGCGCAGCGCGGCCTGCACCGCGTCGCGGACCACGCGGGCCGACGGGGTGACGGCCGGCCTGGTCAGCAGCAGCGGGAAGACGGCCGGGTGGCGGCGGGCGGTGTCCCTGATCCCGTCGGCCAGCGCGATCAGCCGGTCGTCCCACTCGCCCTCGGACCCCGGCAGCGGATACTCGGTCAGCAGCACCTCGACCAGCCCGTCGAGCAGGGCGTTCTTGTCGTCCACGTGCCGGTACAGCGCCATCGGCGTGACCTGCAGGCGCCTGGCCACCGCGTGCATGGTGACCGCGTCCAGGCCCTGCTCGTCGGCCAGCCGCAGCGCGGCGG
>DAIOWL010000380.1:1838-6720 GCA_036758545.1 Streptosporangiaceae bacterium
CATGCTGATACTGCTGAGCGACGGGGCCGGGCTGACCGCCCGGCAGTGCGCGACCGTGCTGGCCCGGGCCGGGCACCGGGTGGAGGCGCTGTCTCCCGCCGGGCTGTGCCTGTGCCGGATGACCCGGCACGTGCGGCGGGTGCACGACGTCCCGCCCCTCGGCCGCGATCCGTCCGGCTGGCTGGAGGCCGCCCTCGACGTCGCCGCGCGGCGCGGGGCCGACGTGCTGCTCCCGGTGCAGGAGCAGGTCGCCGTCATGGCGGTGGCCCGGGACAGGATCGAGGCCGCGGGGCTGGCCACCGCGGTGCCCGGCTTCGCCGCGCTGGCCCAGGTCCAGGACAAGGTGTCGGCGTTCCGTACGCTGGCCCGGGTCGGCGTGCCGCAGCCGCCCGCGGTGGTCGCGGCCACCGCGGCCGAGGTCGAGGCGGCCGGGACGGAACTGGCTCGTCCGGGGCTGGCTGGGTGGCCGCTGTTCGTGAAGATGCCGATCGGCACGGCGTCGGCGGGGGTGCGCCGGGCCGGCTCGCCGGACGAGTTGCGGCAGGTCGCTGCGGACTACGAGCGGCTCGGGGCGTTCGGGCCGGAAGGGCTGCTGGTCCAGCAGCCGGTGGCCGGCCCGCTGGCTATGGTCCAGGCGGTGTTCGCCCGCGGGGAGCTGGTCGCGTTCCACGCGTGCCAGCGGGTCCGCGAGGGCTCCTCGGGCGGGGCCAGCCACAAGCTCGGCCTGGACCTGCCGGAGGCACGGGAGCACATGGCCCGGCTGGGCGCGGCGCTGGGCTGGCACGGCGCGCTGTCCGCGGACGTGATCATCGGCCCGGACGGCCCGCGGTTCATCGACATCAACCCGCGGCTCGTCGAGCCAGTCAACGCCCTGGCCAGCGGCGTCGACCTGGCCGGGGCGTTGGTCGAGGTGGCCAGGGCCCCGGCCAGGTCCCCGGCCAGGTCCCCGGCCAGGTCCTCGGTCAGGTCAGGCTCGGTCCGGCCGCAGCCGGCCGCGGTGCCCGGGGCGCGAACCCACCAGCTGCTGCTCGCGGTGCTCGGCGCGGCTCACCAGGGCGGGCGGCGGGCCGTGGCGCGGGAACTGGTCCGTGCGGTGCTGCACCGCGGGGAGTACCGGGGCAGCCGGGAGGAGCTGACCCCGGGGCGCGCCGACCCGCTGGCTCCGCTGCCCGTCCTGGTGATCGCGCTGGCCACGCTGATCCGGCCGGATGCGTGGCGGCGCTTCGTCGGGGGCAGCGCCGGCGCGTACTCGCTGACCCCGGCCGCGTGGCGCCAGATCCGCCGGGCCGCGGAGAGCGGCCCGGGCGCGGTTGCGCCCGGGCCGCTGCCCTGCGAGAGCGAGGTCAGCCGCCGCTGACCTGCTGGACTCCGGAGACCGTGCCCTGGGCCGTCTGCAGCGCCGAGCTCACCGACGAAGTGCCGGTGATCGAGGCCTGGATCGCGGTCCAGATGGCCTGCGACACCTTCGGGTAGTTGGCGCCGTACTCCGTGGTCCGCGGCCTGGCGGTCTGGGTCTCCTTGGCGAAGACCGTGTACTCCGGGCCGCCCTTGAGGACCTGGTCGGTCACCGCGGGCTTGGTCGGCAGGTAGTACATGAGCGAGGTGACGTGCGTCATCATGTCCGGCTGCTGCATGCCCTGCACCCACTCCCAGGCCAGCTTCTTCTGCTCGTCGGAGCCGCTGTTGCCGAGGTCGACGGTCTCCCCGCCGAGCGGCGCGATCACGGTCTGGCCGGGCTTGTCGGTGGGGATCGGCACGATCCCGTACTCCTGGTTGTACTTCCAGCCCTTGGCGTTGAGGTCGGGGAAGATCCACGGGCCGTTGACCATCATCGCGGCGCGCCCCTGCGTGAACTGCTGGGTCAGGTCTGGGGATTGCCCCCAGTTCAGCACGGACTTGGAGGCCGAGCCGTCCTTGACCATGTTGACCCACAGCTGCAGGGCCTGCTGGAAGGCGGGCGTATCCACCTTGGTCAGGCTGGCCCCGTTGCTCCAGAAGAACGGCTCGAGCTGCCAGGTCGACTGCTCGTCGGCGGTGGCGTCGAAGGCCATCCCGTAGACCGGCGGCTTGGTCAGCTTCTTGGCGTCGGCGGCCAGCTCGTCCCAGGTCGTGGGCGGCTGGAGGCCAGCCGCCTTGAGCATCGCCTTGTTGTAGAACAGGCCCACCGAGTTGGTGCCGATCGGGTAGCAGTACTGCTTGCCCTGGTAGGTGCACTCCTTGATCGCGCCGGGATAATAGCCGCTGGTGGTGAACCCGGGCAGGTCGTTGAACGCGCGCAGCTGGCCGGTGGCCGCGACCTGAGCCACGTTCGGGTTGTCGAGCAGGACGATGCTCGGCATGTCGCCGGCGCTCGCGTCCTGCAGGACCTTGGTGATCAGGTTCGCGAAGGCGACCGCCGTCCGCTTCACGGTGACGCCGGGGTGCTCCTGCTCGAACTTCTTGTTGTACCAGTTCAGTGCGGTGTTGCCGCCGCTCGAGGTGAAGTAGTCGAGCTCGGTGATGGTGACCTTGCCGTTGCCGCTCCCGCCACTGCTGCCCCCGGACGAGCAGCCCGCGGCAGCCAGGGCCAGCACGACCCCTCCGGCCGCGGCGATACGCCACCGGGCTCTGCGTCTAGACGGCTTTCCTACCGTGAAGGCCCGCATGATTCCTCCAGATTTTCTGCGCTGGCCGGCCGCGGGGAGCGGCGGCTTATCCTTTGACTGAACCGACGGTGAGGCCGGCCGCGATATATCGCTGGGCGGCGATGAGCATCATGGCCGCGGGGAGAATGGCGAAGACGGCGAGCGCCATCGCCGCGCCCAGGTTCTGGGAGAACACTCCGATGTAGTTGTAGATGCTGAGGGTGATCGGCTGGAGCGTGCTCCCGTTCAGCAGGGTGAGCGCGAAGATGAAGTCGCCCCAGCCGTTCAGGAACGCGAACAGCGCGACCGTGATGATGGCCGACCGGCTCATCGGCAGGACGATCCGGACGAACGTGCCCCATTCGGTGGCGCCGTCCACGCGGGCGGCCTGCAGGACGTCGGTCGGCAGGCCGAGCATGAACGCGCGCATGACCAGGATGCTGAACGGCACCGCGTAGCTCGCGTCGGCCAGGATCAGGCCCGGGTACGAGTTCAGCAGGTGGAGCTTGTGGTAGACGACGAACAGGCTGTTAGCGATCACAATTGACGGCAAGATCTGCGCGACCAGCAGCGATGCGACAACCGCCACCGTTACTCGGAAGCGGTACCTGGCCAGCGCGTGGGCGGCCGGCAGCGCGATGGCCAGGGTGAGGATCGCGGTGGCGACGCCGATGATCAGGCTGCTGACGATGTGGCTGCCCTGGGTCGAGATGACCGTCCGGTAGTTGGCCAGGCTCGGCGTGGGCGGGAAGAAGTTGTAGTGCGAGCCGAGCAGCTGGGCGTTGGTCTCGAACGAGCCGACGATGACCGCGTAGACCGGGAACAGCAGGATCGCCAGCGCGACCAGCGCGGTGATTCCGGCCAGCCACGGCGTGAATTTCCGTTGCCTGCCCATGTCAGCCCTGCCTCAGTGAATCGCGGTTGAGCCTGATGTAAATCGGCGCGACCAGCAGGGCGATGATGAGCAGCACCGTGTTGAGGGCGGCTCCGGCGCCGTAATCGAACTGCTGGAAGGACAGGTTGTACGCCCAGGTGGCGATCAGCTGCGTCGAATTGGCGGGACCGCCCTGGGTCAGGCTGATGACGATGTCGAAGACCTTGACGGTGAACACGAAGCCGAGGACGAAGGTGACCTCGATCACCGGCCTGATGACCGGCAGCGTGACCCGGACCAGGGTCTGCAAGGGACCCGCGCCGTCGATCATCGCCGCCTCCTTGAGCTCGGGCGGCACGTCCTGCAGGGCGCTGAACAGCAGCACGGTGAAGAACGGCACGCCGAGCCAGATGTTGGTGATGAGCACGGTGACGTAGGCCCAGCCGGGCGACAGCAGGTAGCCGATGGGTGCGTGGATCAGGTGCACGTCGAGCAGGACCTGGTTGACCGCGCCGGCCTCGAGCTGGAACAGGAACCGGAAGATGAAGCCGGTGACCAGGAACGGCAGCAGCCAGGGCACGATGACCAGCGAGCGGGCCAGCTTGTTGAGCGGGAACCTGAGGTTGAACAGCAGCGCCAGGCCGAAGCCGATGAGGAACTGGAACAGCAGCGAGAGCACGGTGAACGTCAGGGTGCGGATCAGGGCGCTCTGCGTGATCGGATTCAGCAGGGTCACCTTGTAGTTGGACAGCCCGGCCCACGGCGCGAACAGGCTGGCGATGGTGGCCGGCGTGGTCACCTCGAAGCTGAGGATCAGGTTGTAGATGACCGGCACCACGAACGCGAAAAGAACGTACAGGCCCGCCGGGATCAGGAACATCAGCCGCGCGGCCCGGCGGTAGCGAGCCCGCAGGTCACTGCCGGACGCCCCGCCCGCCCGGCCAGCGGGCCCGGCCAGGCGCCGCGGCCGTGGCTCGGTGCGGACGCTGGGGGCGGCGGGGTTCAAGCCTGCTCACCTCCGGCACCAAGGGAATCGATCGGGCCGAACGGGCTGACGTTCCCGCGCACGTACACCGGGATCAGCTCGAGCGGGGCCGCCGCGGTGACCCACTGGCCGCCGGCGGCCGGGGTGCCGGTCCAGGCGTCCCGCCAGTCGGCGCCGGCCGGCAGGTAAACGTCCCGCTCCCTGGCGCCCTCGGTGACCACCGGGGCGACCAGGATGTCGCCGCCGAACAGGAACTGATCGGCGATGTCCCAGCAGGCCGGGTCGGCCGGGAAGTCAAGGAACAGCGGGCGCATGGGCGGCAAGCCAGTGGAGTGCGCGACCCTCATCTGCTCCATCACGTACGGCCGCAGCCGCTCCCGCAGGAACAGCAGGTGGCGG
>DAIOWL010000381.1:0-1630 GCA_036758545.1 Streptosporangiaceae bacterium
GTGCGGAACTGGCCGCTGGGCTCGGCGTGGACCAGCGGACCGTCCGCCGGTACGTAACCATGCTGCGAGACCTCGGTATTCCGGTCGAGGCCGAGCTTGGGCGGTACGGCGCCTACCGGCTGCGCCCTGGCTTCAAGCTGCCGCCGCTGACCAAGGTGACGCCGCTGACGCCGGCCAAGGAGCTGTTCGGACGGGCCTCGGGGCCGGCCCAGATGGATTCGCGGCCGGTCGGCTTCTATGCCAAGGGCTGCCTGGCCGGGGCCGAGGCGCTGCCGGTCGACCTGGGTCGGCTGGCGGAGCAGGCCGACGCCGAACGGGACCGGCTGCACGCCCTGCTGGCCGACTGGTGCGCCCGGATCGACGCGGGCAGGCCAGCGCTCGAGGTGGCCCGCGACCTGGTCCGGGATCACCCGGACGGGGACGGCGTGATCGAGTCGGCCAGGGTATGGACCGAACGGGCCATCGCGTTCACCCGCGACCATGACCTGGTGCCCTACCACGACGGGGTGTGCCTGGTCGGGCCCGCGCCCGAGTCACGGCGGTGGGCCACGGCGATGCTGTCGTGGGCCGCGCCCGGCGAGCCGGACGGCCCGTCGTGGTACCACATCACGCCGCCGGATGCCTCCTGGCCGCAGCGCGATCAGGAGGAATGGCTGGAGATGTTCAGCCACACCACGCTGCCCGGCATCACGGTGCACGAGGTGGCGCCCGGGCACTTCTCCCACGGCCGTGCGCTGCGGCACGTGACGTCGGAGGTCAGGCGGACCCTGCAGTCCAGCGCGTTCATCGAGGGCTGGGCGCATTACGGCGAGGAACTGTGCGTGGAAGAAGGGTTCGGCGCCGACGACCCGCGGATCGCGGTCGGGGTCTGGCTGGAGGCGCTGGTCCGGGTGACCCGGCTGGCGTGCGCCATCGGAGTGCACACGGCCGGGATGACAGTCGGTGACGCGGCCCGCCGGTTCGAGGCCGACACCCATTTGTCCGGGCCCGGGGCGCTGTCCGAGGCCCGGCGGGCCGCCTTCGACCCGACCTACGGCCGGTACACCTGGGGCAAGCTGGAGATCCTCAAGCTGCGCGAGCGGGCCAGGAAGGACTGGGGCGCCGGCTTCACCCTGCAGCGCTTCCACAAGGCCATGCTCGACCTCGGCTCCCCGCCGATCGGCCTGCTCCCCACCGCCGTTGACCGCGGCTAACATGTGATCGTGCGCAGACTGACGCCGGTGCTCCGGATCGCGGGCGCGGCCCTGCTGGCGGCGCTCCTGGTGACCGGGTGCGCGTCGGCCAGGGCCACGTCGTCGATCGCCATCGCCAGCGCGTACGTGCCGCAGCCGACGACGCCGGGCACCACGGTGGCGTACCTGGAGATCCGCAACAACGGCCCGGCAGACAAGCTGCTCTCGGCGCAGGTCAGCGTGGGCGGCACGGTGCAGTTGCGGGCTCCGGCGGGACGGCAGTCGGGAGCCATGACCATGCGCACGGTGCGGGACATCCCCATCGCGGCCAACGCGATGACCCGGTTCAACCCGATCTCCTACCATCTGCTGATCACCGGCGCCGGGACGATGCACGATGGCAAGGACATCATGCTGCGGCTGACCTTCGCCAACGCCGGCACGGTCACGGTCATCGC
>DAIOWL010000381.1:1730-6718 GCA_036758545.1 Streptosporangiaceae bacterium
GACGATGCGCGCCTCGGGCATGGCCGGCACCTGGAGTTCGCTCACGGCCAGGCACAGCGTCCCGGCCTGCGGGTGCAGGTAGGTGAGGGTGCGCGGCTCGGGGTCGGCCACCTCGTGCCGGGCCCACAGGTCGGCGAACTCGCGGCTCAGGCTGGCCAGCCGGCGGATGTCCTCTTCCCAGTCCGGGTCGCCGATGTGCCGGCTGTACGCGGAGCGCATCCGGGCCACCAGGTAACGGACGTGGGCCTCGTATTCGGGGAATTTCCCCCGGGCGGTGGGCTCGGTGATGCAGCACCACAGGGTGTTCTTGTGCACGCACGGCATCGTGTGCCATTCCCAGAACAGCTCCTCGGAGGCGCTATTCGACATCAGCATGTCGTGCCGGCCGTTGAGCAGCGACGCCGGGAGCGGGTCCAGCGAATCGACGATCTCGCGGATGGCGTCCGGGACCGCCCGCCCCGCGCACTCGGTGCGCAGCGGCGTCGCCTCGGCCAGCCGGTACAGGTGTTCCCGCTCCGCCCGGTCCAGCCGCAGCGTGCTGGCCACCGCGTCGAGCACCTGGGTGCTGGCGTTGATCTGACGTCCCTGTTCCAGCCAGGTGTACCAGGTGACGCCGACACCAGCCAGCAGCGCCACTTCCTCGCGCCGCAGCCCCGGCGTACGGCGCCGGGAACCGGGCGCCATGCCGAAATCGCCCGGGCTGAGCCGGGCCCGCCGGGCCTTCAGGAACTCACCGAGCTCGGCCCGCCGGCGCTCACCTACCCGCCGGCGCTCACCTACCCGCCGGCGCTCGCTTGCCCGCCGCTGCTCGCCCGCCCGGCGCGCCCCGTCCTGCCGGGCCGGTCCGTTCTTCGTCTCCTGGGTGACCAAGGCCTCTTCCCATCACAAAATCTGCCCCTGTTCAACTTAGCGGTCACCACTGACATTCCGGTGATGACATCGGGCGGGAGCTTGTGATGTGGTGCGAGGGAAACGGCGGGCCCCGGGGGGAATGGTCTCGGGAACCGGGGCCCGCCCATGAAGCGACTGTGCCAGGCCGTCTTTGAACGATGCTGCAACGGTGCTGGAACGGCCGGCCGCGCGGCTGGTCAGGCGGTCCAGGCGAGGGGAAGGCGCTTGACGCCGCGCTGGAAGTTGGAGCGCAGGTAGGACGGCGGGCCGGCCGCTTCGAGCCGGGACGTGCGGGCCAGCACCTCGGCGAACAGGGCGCGCATCTGGGTGCGGGCCAGGTGGGCGCCGAGGCAGAAGTGCGGTCCGTGCCCGAACACCAGGTGCGGGTTGGGCTGGCGGCGGATGTCGAACCGCCCGGGGTCGGCGAAGACGGCCTCGTCACGGTTGGCCGAGGTAAAGGAGACCACGACCTTTTCTCCCGAACGGACGGGCTGGCTGCCGATCTGGCAGTCCTCTGCCGCCGTCCGGCGGAAGGTCATCACCGGCGTCCACCAGCGCAGCATCTCGTCGGCCGCCACCGGCAGCAGAGCCGCGTCGGCGCGCAGTTCGTCCTGGGCGGCCGGGTGCTCCAGCAACGCGATGCACGCGCCGGGCAGCCCGTTGCGCAGGGTCTCGTTGCCGGCCACGGCGAACAGCCAGAACATGTTCTCGAACTCGGCCACCGAGACCCGGGCGCCGCCCTCGTCCGACTGGGCCAGCAGGATCGACATCACGTCGTCGCCCGGACGGCGGCGTTTCTCCTCGGCGAGCAGGTGGGCGTAGGCGTACAGGTCCGGCATCCCCTCCCGGGTGCGCGGGTCGGGCATCCGCCCGCCGGGGCCGGGAGACGGCCGCTCGGCGAGGGCCTCGCGGGCCATGGCCGTGCCGGCGGCCGGGTCGAACTCGGCCGAGGAGGCGTAGTCGGGATCCTGGTAGCCGATCACCCGGTTCGACCAGTCGAACAGCAGCCAGCGGTCCTGCTCGGGCACGCCCAATACGTCGGCTAGGGCGAGCAGCGGCAGGTCGGCGGCCACGTCCTTGGCGAAGTCGCATTCACCGCGCGGACCGGTGAACACGCGGTCGCAGATGGCCCTGGCGTGACCGCGGATGCGGTCCTCGAGCCTGGCGACCGCCCGCGGCGTGAACGACCGGCTGAGCAGCCGCCGCAGCCTGGAGTGCTCCGGCGGGTCCATGTTGAGCATCATCCGGCGGACGTAGCTCAGCGCCCCTGGTGTGGCCGGGTCCCGGATCTGGGTCGCGCCCAGCGCGGAGGAGAACAGGTCCGGCCGCCGCATGACCGATTCCACGTCGGCGTGCCTGAGCACCAGCCAGAACCCCGGGCCCTCCGGCCAGCCGAGCACCGGGATCTCGGGTACCCACGCCACCGGGGTGTGGCGCCGCAGCCGGGCCAGCGCCTCGAACGGCACGCCGCTGGTGTAGGTGGCGGGATCGAAGACGACCTCGGTGTCGGGGCGGGCCCGGCCGGCCGATGGCGCCATCAATCGCGCCCCAGGAACTCCTCGATGGAGGTGGCGAGCGACACCGGCGACTCGAACATCGGGTAGTGCCCGGCGTCGGGGAGGATGGTCATCTCGGCCTCGGGGAAGCAGACCAGCCAGGTCTGCTCCATCACGTCCGCGGACAGGGCCGGGTCGTTCACCCCGACGATGACCTTGACCGGTGTACTGGTATCCGGCTGGACCTTGCCCGAGAAATCCGTCTTGGCCCAGGCCTGCAGGTACGCGGCGAACGCCGCCTGGTTCGAGTTCTCCAGCGAGTGCCGGACCACGTGGTTGACGAAGGTCGCGGTCAGCTTGCTGCCGGTGGTGAAGTCGATGATCGCCGCCCGGTTGCCGGCGTTGGCCGCCGCGCCGGAGAACAGTTCCCAGCCCTGCTCGTCCATTGGCACCGCGCCGGCGGGCACCGGGTTGAGGCCGACCAGCTTGTCCATCCGGTCCGGGGCCTGCAGCAGCATCTGGTGGGCTACCTTCGCGCCCATCGAGTGCCCGATCACCGAGAACCGGTCCCAGCCGAGTTCGCCGGCCAGGGCGATCGCGTCGGCCGCGGCCTCTTCCATGGTGAACTCGCCGGCGACTTCCTGGCGGCCACCGTAGCCGCGCAGGTCCATGAAGGCGTAGGTATAGGTCGAGCGGTCAAGGAAGTCCGGCAGTGAGCCCCAGCCCCGGGCGGAGCCGAACCAGCCGTGCACGGCCAGCACGTGCCGGTCACCCGACCCGATGCTCACGAGAGAACTCGTCATGCCGACCTCCGGTTGTCATCCTCGGTTGCTTAGCGACCGACTCTAGCGAGCGGGTACCGCGTCCGCCATGGCTGGCTGTGATACAGGGCCGGCGGCCGCGTCGTCGGCGCCGCGAAGGACCAGCAGCGCGTAGCCCAGCACCGTGCCACCGACTGCGATCAGGGCGCCGGAGCCGCCGAACAGTGCGGCGAGCCCGGGGGCGATGACCGAGCCGACGACGATCCCGGCGATCGCGGCGGGGAACGCGATGCCGTAGGCGCGGCCGAACACGTCCTCGTCGAGTTCGCGCTGCAGGGTGGTGTCGGTGAGGATCTCGACCAGCAGGGCGCCCATGCCGGTCAACCCGGTCAGGACGATGGCCGCGGTCGGCCAGCGGACCACCGCGAGCAGCAGCGTCGGCACGCCGGCCAGCGCCAGCGCGGCGGCCAGCACCGGACGGGACTCCAGGCGGCTGACCCGGCCCGCCAGCGCGGTGCCCAGCAATCCGCCCGCTCCGATGGCGGCGAACATGTAGCCGTAACCTTGCGCACCCAGCCCGACCTGGCGGGAGACCATGAGCAGCAGCACGGTCTGGGCGCCGTAGAGCATGCTGCAGACCGTGTCGGCGCCGATCAGCCGTAGCGCGGTACGGTGGGCGCGCAGCGCGGCCGCACCCTGTGCTACCTGGCGGAGCAGCCCGTCGGGACAGTCCGCGGCCCGGCGGGGCCGGAACGGGTTCGCGTCGCCATCGGCGCGGATGGCCAGCACGGCCAGCGCGGACAGTCCGAAGGTCAGCGCGTTCAGCCCGAACGCGGACGCGGGCGAGCCGAGGATCAGCAGCACGCCGCCGAGCGCGGGGCCGAGGACGATGCCGGCACCGGTGACGGCGGAGCGCGCCGCGTTCGCGCCGGGTAGGTCGGCGTCCTCGACGACACGCGGCGTGACCGCGGCCACGCACGGAATGTACGGGGCCGCGGCAGCCGTCGCGGCGGCCGCGATCACCGGGGCGAGCACGATGGGCAGGCGGAACGCGGCTATCGCGGCCAGCACCACCATGAGCCCCATCCGGGCCAGGTCGCACATGATCATGATGCGCCGCCGGTCGAACCGGTCGGCCAGCACGCCGCCCAGCGGACCGAGCACCACGACCGGCACGACCCGGGCGGCGGTGGTGACGCCCGCCCACAGCGCCGAGTGGGTCCGGTCGTAGACCAGCACGACCAGGGCCAGGTTGTAGAGCCAGTCGCCGATCTGGGACACGGCCAGGGCGGACAGGAGCCAGCGGAAATCCGGGTAGTGCAGCGCGGAGCGGATGGTGCCTGAGGGCGCGTTCGTCAGGTTCATGCCCTCCACGGTCGGGCTAAGGGGCCGGCCGGCACATCGGCGTGCCGCCGTAGCCGCCCGGGTCCTGGCGCTTATCTTTCTCGCGCCACTGCCCTAGCCGGCCCGGCGAGGCGCTTAGAACCACCCCATCCGGGTGATGGCGCATCCCGCCCTTAGCCGCGACAATGGGATACGTGGGCAATAGCCTGACCGCATCCCTGACCGAGCTGATCTTCATCTCGATCGTCCCGACCCTCCTGCTGGCCGGGTGGCTGATCGCGATCTTCCGGGCCACCAGGGATTACGACCGGCGCTAGCCGGTCACGCCGAGGCGGTGCGCTACCGCGGCCGCCTCTACCCGGCTGTCCACCCCGAGCTTGGCCAGGATGTTGGACACGTGCACGCTGGCCGTCTTCGGACTGATGAACAGGGCCTCGGCGATCTGGGGGTTGGAGCGGCCCGCGGCCAGCAGCACCACGATCTCCCGCTCGCGTTC